>JAKBAI010000099.1 GCA_021809185.1 Planctomycetota bacterium | reverse complement strand
CCTTCGGTTTTTCGCGTCATTCGGCAAAGCCGCACCGCAAGTTTACTCAAATGAGCAGCGATCGGGATCTGTAAGACCAGATTTTGCATTGCCAATAATTCTTCTCCACTTAGAACCTGTTCGATCAGAACATGATGTAAATTGGTGGTTGCTTGGACGATTCGCAATTCTTCTTCTTCGGAGGGGTAATCGACCAGAATTTTCAGCATGAAGCGATCATGCTGCGCTTCGGGGAGCGGGTAGGTTCCTTCCTGTTCAATCGGGTTCTGGGTTGCGAGAACAAAGAACGGTTCTGGCAATTTATGGCGAACACCTCCTACCGTTACTTGTTTCTCTTGCATGGCTTCGAGCAAAGCCGCTTGGGTTTTTGGTGGGGTTCGATTGATCTCATCCGCAAGGATGACATGATTGAAAATTGGCCCATGCAGAAATTTAAACATCCGCTGACCGGTCCCTTTATCTTCTTGCAATATATCGGTCCCGGTAATATCCGAAGGCATTAAATCGGGAGTGAACTGAATCCGATTAAAAGTGAGATTCATACAATCGGCTAGAGTGCGAATCATCAATGTTTTCGCTAAACCAGGAACCCCCACTAATAAACAATGGCCCCGGGCTAGTAACGCAATCAACAACTGTTCTAAAACAGGGGTTTGCCCTATGATGACTTTGCTGCATTGGTACATGACCTTTTGGCAATGATCTCTCAATTTTTCGGCAATAACCAGATTATCAGGTTCTGTCTGGGCGGTTAAATCGCTTTCTTCTATTTCCACTTGGGTGGTCCCCTCCATCTATCGGATCCTTTCTCTGATCATCTCTTCGATTTCGTTAAAGGCTCTAACCGAAATAGTTTCTTTTTCGTTGAAATTATCCCTTTTATTTTACAAGATATAATGAAATATTCTTTCATTTTTTGCTGATTTTACTTTACTTTTTCGTTTTAAGTTCTTTCTCTAAGATCTTATGTAGCTTAAAATCTTTTGCCCGGTTGATTAACCGATTTTTGATCTAAATCAGAATATAAATGTTTAATCTCTTTCGCATTTTTCATCCGTTTGATTATGGGGGAGTCAAAGCAAACAGCTGAGTTTGGATTCGAATTATTTTCCCTCGGTTCTTTACAAATAAACCATTCGAAGGGACGATTGTTGTATCTTGATTTTTGTCTGAAGCTTTTGAAGGATTAAGCCCATTTCGCCAAATTTGACTAAGAGAGGGAGCTTGCTCAGAAACTGGAAACGGAGAATCAAAAGGGGATTGAAATAGAGTTTGAGTGATTTTTTGTAGTAATTCTCCGCTTTTGACATCGAAAATCGATAATTCCCAGGGTGCACTATAATTCTCAAGAGAGCTTGATTCAGCTGATCTTCGATTCATTTCGACAGGGGAAGGCAGCCACCTCAATGGAGGTGCCAGATACGATAGATAAGCGAACGTGATAGACCGTTTTGTTTGCCGAGGCTGATCCTCAGAGATTCTCGAGAGAGATCGTGGAGTAGCAAAAACGACGATTTGGGAATTTGCCCATAATTGAAATTCGCTTTCCTTGCTATCCTGATCGATCTCCCATAATATTTGACCAAGCTCTAAATCCCTAGCTATTATTTTCCCATTAAAATAGTAAACCCAATATTTTATTTGAAGGGCATTTTCAGAAAAGGTGGTTTGTGATAAATCGAATTTTGATCCGGGAAAAAGCAAAGATTCCTGCCATTTTGGTTTCCCAGTTTGTGCCGATAAGGCAAAAACTTCATCTCCGTAATTGCGCCGACAATGAATTAAAATCGTATCCGAATTTGAGATGATCGTGGGCAAATCTCCAACCAAAGAATCGGTTCGTGGCAGTTCCCAACGCCAAATCTGCGAATGATCCTTTTCTGACCTTGCCGTGATGGTAAAGTAATTTTCTGGGAGGAGATATGCGGATTTCTTCAGAAAAAAAGGGGATTGGTGCCAAAAAGGATATTTGCTAGTGCTTTTGGTAAATCGCTTGTTTGTCAAATCTAATATTCGAATGGTACCATACTGATCCTGAAAGAGTAAATTATTTTCTTTTCTCTGATATTGAATGAGGGGAGATTCGAAAAAATTAGGAAGCTTAAAACTGGTTGAAGTCATATTGTCTTTTAAGAACGATTTATTTTGCAAAAAGAATCCTTGGCATGCTGTCGTATCTAGATTCAGAATAATGCAGAGTTTGTTGTTAATTAAAAAAGAAATTTCGTTCTCATAAAGTTGAAAGGCATCCAGTTCATAATGAGGAATAGGTCGATCGATCCTCAGAGAACGGATGAGCATGGATCGGTCCCAGAACCGCAGATCATCGACATGCCAAACCCAGTCGATGAATCCTGCGGTTTGCCGAATAACACAATCTTGAAACAAGAAGATAGTAGAATCGGCATAGGTATAAATCCCTTTTAATTCTGAATTAGGTAATTCTTCCCATCGAAATGCAAGTGGGAAATCCAGTTCTTTCGGTGATCGATTGATTGTTTGATTCGATTTATTAGTGCTTTGAGAGATCATAAAATTAGCTTGATTAAACCAGAAGCGGTTATGCGAAATAGAATGTAACTCGGGAGATTGCTGCCCTAGCTGTTGTATTTCTCGCCACAGGTGTAATGCAGCGGATCGATACTGGAGTTTTTCATACTGTTCTGCCAATCGACCTAAGCCGAGTAAGTAAAAAGATTGCTCTTTTGTTGATCGAGGGGATCTAGTATAATCGGCATGGTAAAAAGGGAGATTCGCTTGATCAGCTTTATTGGACAGAGGATTCCGCAAGAGCTTCGTTGCCCATTTCGCTTCCGGATCCTCTGTGTTGGTTTTTTTATAATTAATCTGTTGCAACCGTAAAAAAAGTCTAGCGGCTTTGGCAATCTGTTCAGGGGTTGCAAAAAGTTGTTCGATCAGTTTATCTTCCTGTAACAGTTGAGCTAATAACGAAACGGTCCCGCTGTTTGGGAGTTTTCTTTCTATCTCCTCATACCATGTTTGGAATGCGGTCGGGGTTAATTTTTGCTCTTTCGGGAAGGCGATAACGGGGGGATCTGCTTCCTGGTCCTCAAATATAATCGGGCTACTGATTAAAGCAGCGGGATAATTCAGTAAATAGATGGGAGAACTCGAGGAATTTTGATTCGTTGGGGCAATCGTTTTTTTGCTTGCCAGTACTTGTCGAAGCTGAGAAACGATCCGCTGATAAGCGGAGGGAATATCGGTTTGCAAAACTTTTTTGCCCTGTGGACTTTTCTGAGCATCGTCGCTCAACTTTGTTTCTTGGGGGCCATTATTATTTCGTGGCTTGTTATTCAAAGCAAGATTGCCGGATTCAATTTCACGGAAGGGAATATCCTTGATCGAGGGATTATAAAAAGATTCGAGAAGCATTTGCCATTGCAATCGGAACAGATGATGATTCGCTTTTTGAGTTAGCGGATCTATTTCAGAACTGCTCGAGTTTATTACTTTTTTTAATTCTTGAATTGCTTGTTGCTTTTGGCTAGATTCTACGAGCGCAAGAGCTTTCTCGAAAAGTAAACCTCTATCTCTTGGTCGGCTTTTTAGATGTTCATTTAATTTCGATAATTGCTTTTTTTTTGAGACGAATCCCCAAAGTTCGTTCCCGGTGGCAACAATAAAATAACCATTCTGGTAGCAGAGATTACCCCAGGATTTTACCTGATTTTTATTATCTCGAAAGACGAGAGGTTGCCGGCATTGGCTGCCATCTTGAACATCCAGAAAATAGAGTGCATCGATGGTAGGCCATAGGATCATATTTCCAGCAATAAAGCCGTTGCCACTACTTTGAACACCGTCATTATCGTGCATGATCCAGCCCGAACCTTGGGAAACGCTACCGGTAAGTAGATCGAAAGCGGCTATCCCTCGATACGGGCGATCGATGGTTGCTATCACTTGCCGATCACTCACCCCGATTAATTGCAAGATCGGTAATTCGGGACTTTCCCAAAGAACCTGTCCTGTGTCGCAAGATAGACAAACAAGTTGTTTCGATTCAGGAGGTGAAAACATAACTTTCCCATCTTTGATAATAGCGGGGGAAATAGTCGATGATTCCTTCGATTCAGATTCTTTATTCGATGAGGAGAGATACTTGTACTCCCAAATCGGTTTGCCGTTTCGTTGGTGTAAAGCAATAACGGTTCCACTTGGGGAGAGATAATAAATAGCTCGATGCCATTTCGATAATAGCGTGCCTGCAAAACGGGTATTTCGACTTGAAAGAGATTGTTTACCTAAGGAGTAGCGCCAGAGGATATGAGGTGGTTTTTCGCTCAGAATTCCTTCATAACAAACGATCTCTAAACTCATTTCATTTCCTTGAAATTGGCTGAAACAAGCGTAGAGATGATCGGCTTCGACCAAGGGGGATCCCTCCCATAATTGCAAGCTATCGTTATCGATGGTGGGGGGAGCCAAAACCCATTTTATCGATACCTCCTCCGCGGCATGTTGTCTATCGTCGCTCTTTAAACAAATAAGCAAGGAATAACGATCGTTAGCATTATTAAGGGGTTCATTGTTTCGTTGCGGATTTTGAAACGCGGAGTAACCGATGCGAATATAAAGACAGTCATCCGAGCCGACCGTAATCGTAAAGCGGTATTCGGGCGCGGTGTTTTGCTCGGGAGTTTCAACTTTGAGATTCAGGATCGATCTGAAATCAAGCATCGACTCGAGTTTCTCTTTATGAACAAAAATCTTTGCCGGCGCACCCCTATCCGCATCAAAAGCAAATAATCGGGTACCATCAGCGAGCAAAACTTTATTATGCCAAATGATAGGACAAGAGAACGATTCTTTGGTATATCCCGTCAATAAAAGTGGGCTTGGGGGGATGGCTATTTTTTTAAAGGGGGGGACGAAGGGAAGTTCCCGAGTAGTTCTCGTGGGTAGTTTGATCTGCCAATCTGGTTGGTTGGGCCAGTAAGTAAGAATAGGTTCCTGGATGCGACCCTGCCGTTGATTGGTTACTCCATAGGTTACCCAATTTTGCTTGCGGTAAAAAATTTGATCTTGGATCATTTTTTCTGAACTAACAACGAACGAATTCGAGAGCCAAGGATTGCGTTTCAATATTTTACCAACACCATAGGGGCTGAGATCGATCTGTTCCTGGAGTAATTGATTCAGTTTCCCTTGTTTTCCTGCTAAAAACCCTTCTAGATTTGGAAATTGCTTTTGAAATTCCCTTAAACGACTATTTAATTCTTCACGATCAAAATAATAACCATGAAATAATTTACAAATAAGCTGATTAGCGATATACTGCCCGTTTTGCGATTTGCTTAATCGGTATTCTCTGCGTAAGGAAGGCTTTTTTGGCAATCCATCTCGTTTTATTTCGTGTTCTGTTTTGTCCATTTTTTCAACTGGATCGGCAGAAAAGTTTTCAGGGGCGATCAGGGAATAATAGTATGTTGCACTTTCGAGATCCCCTCGTTCGAATGCCCATTCCGCTAATAGTTCGATCACTTGGGGAGTATCTGAACTGAGGAAATAATTATCGAGGATCGATTCAAGCAGCTCTTCATTATGGTTTTTTCTTCCTTCTTCGAGCTGGCGATGAACGGTTCGATCTACCCGATTTCGATAAATCTGGACTGCTTCTTCGCTGAGATGACTCAGATAAATCTGACAAAGTAGCCGGCAAGAAATTTTTTGATTCGGGTGGCTTGGATCGAAGAAAACCAATTCGTCACCGGATTGATCAATAATTTTCTGAAATAGTTCAATCGCGTTAAACCATCGCTTTTGTTTTGCTTCTTCTCGAGCCTCTTCGATCTGTTTTTGGAGAGGTATATTTTGCTTACGGTTTTCTTTTTGTTGCGATGATTCCGTGGGGGATGTGCAGCTCGTGAGGATAAAAGTTAGAGAATATAGATAGAAATGCCAAAACAGTCTAACAATTACTCCGCTTTTGTTAGTAATTTCCCATTCTGAGCACATATTTCTGGTTATTATTCGCAGACATTTCATAATTTTAATATTTGTTGAACCAGTTTATCATCTGTTAATATCGGTTTTCCAGGTTAGCAGTTTCTACTTTAGACAGTTATCATATAATCTATAATACCGTAATTCTTGATATTTTTTTTGAAATAACAAGAATACATGATGGAAAAAATCGAAGTTGAGTTGTTATAACACCAAAAAAAGTGTTGGAGTTTTCTCCCTTTTTTTGCTTTAAAATCTGTTAAGAAAAATTTATGAGTATTATAAATCGTTGGATATTTGGTTTGTGTCTCGCCTTTTTTTTGGGGATGAGCGGGTGCTCGAATGAGTGGCAAGATCTTCCTAGTACTAATGAATTCGGGGAATTTGGGGATCGACCATTTCCTCTGCGCCAGGATTGGCTCGTTGTATCAACCCCTAAAGCACCGGTAACTAAGTGGTTTGAGGCTGGGTTACCTCCTTTGACCGCACTAGATTTACCTCCAAATCAATGGAATAATGATCAAAAGGCATTTTTCGCCGAAAAAACTAGTAACAATATTTTGAATTGCAAATCGCTCCCAACAGAAGAAAAAATCACTTTTGCCAAAGGACTAACAAAATATTTTGGCACTATGCGCCAGCCCAAAATAGAGCCAATAACCGAAGAGATGAAACCGATGATTGAGGATCTCCACCTGGAACCAGAAACCTTGGCAACGGGGGGATTACTCTTTGAAAGTTATTGCAGCACTTGCCATGGATCAACTGGGGCAGGTGACGGACCCGCTGGGAAGTTTTTGATCCCCTTACCCAGAGATTATCGGCAAGGACTCTTTAAATTCCTAACAGCGCAACCTCAGAATTTTGGGGCTAAACCCCAGCGAGTTGATTTAAAACATACGATCCAGTATGGCATGGTTGGGGCCGGAATGCCTGCGTTTTATCTTGAGGAGAACCAGATCGAAGCGATCATTAGTTATGTGATCTTTCTAAGTATCCGAGGCGAATGCGAATACTCGACCATGAAGAATAGTCTTAAAGATGGAGTGGATGATTATGCGGGGGAAATTACCTCTGCATTAAAAAGAATTTTGCCGCGCTGGTGGGAATCGAATAAACAACCGATGAAATTGGATGAGAATCCTTATGCGGATGAACATCCACAGCGTGCCTACGAGAAAAAATTAATCTCTGCTGCTCTGGGATATAAGGTATTTCTTGATGGGAAAAAAGGGGCTTGTACTACCTGTCATGTTAATTATGGTCGATCGTCCCCTTACCAGTATGATTCCTGGGGAACCGTTGTCCAACCAAGAAATTTGATGGTGGGTATACTACGAGCTGGCCGCGAAGACCATCAAATCTATGCCCGAATTCTAGGAGGAATTCCTGGAAGTGGAATGCCTAGTCATGCCCATTTGATTCCTAAATCAGATGAAACGGGGGTTTTAATAACTCCTAAACAACATCCTCTTTGGAATGTGGTCCATTTTGTGCAGGCTTTAGGTGATGTAAAAATGAAATCACAAATTCAACAATTTGACTATATGAAAAAGCTGTTTGAAAAGTATGAAATGGGCGACCCGGTCCAAGTAAAGTTTGATTGATTTATTTTTACTTTCAGTTTGATTGATGAAAATATAACTCGTTGCCTATTATTAAAATCAAATAAACCTTGAGACGATATTTTTCTCAAGGTTTATTTCTACTTATAAATTAATTCTACCTAAAAATTATTTCTTTTTCAAATATTCATCAATGTACTTCTTGGGGTTCTCATTAAAGGCATCGCGACAGCCTGAGCAACAGACATAGTAAGTTTTACCGCCAAAGGAAACCGCGATTGTCCCTAACCCACCAGTTACTATACACTCATTCTTTTTGTTAGAAGCAAGAGAAACCCCTTCTTTGTTATAAGAAATCCTGTAGAGTGTTTGTTCAAGACCTTTGCCTTTGGATTGAACTGCGTAATCGTAGATCAGACGAGCTCCTTCGTTATTCGTGCTCATCGTTATGATTTGTTTGTCTTTAGTATTCGAGTCGATTCGGGTTAAAGTTAATCGTCGTTTCTTGAATTCGCCTTCAAAGATCATCTCTTTTTTTTCTTTATCTAATACGATGAGTTGATACTTCTTTTTCGAAGGAATATATTTGAGATCCCCCTGGAGTAGATATTTCCCATCTTTGAATTCGACATTCATCCATGCCGAATTCCCCTTAAATTTCCAGCCCCAACTCATCCCTTCTTTCCAATCGATACTCTTCCCTTCTTTCGTTTCACCTGAGCCTTTCCAGCTGCCGATGAATTCTTGAACATTTGACAGGGCGTTTTTGATCGCTTTCAGATCTTTAGGAGTATCTTCTGGTCTCGCTTTTGGGGAATATCCCAACAGAAAGATCATCGTCAAAAGAACGGAAGAAAGAGAAATTTTCCGTCTATGTTTCATTTTGCTTTCCTTTCTAAAAATATTTAGAGGTTAAGTTAAAAAAATCCTATAAAAACTAGTAGAACTCCATTCCCGATGAAGCTTACTATTTTTGATCAAGAATTTAATATCATTGGTTCTAAAATTCTAATTTTAGAACTAGCGAATATCTCACGAACAAGGTTCCCAGTTAAAGTTCACCTATTCGGTACTTATTATTCGGTGCTTATTATTTGGAACTTATTGTTATGAAAACCAGATAATAGTATGTTGGACGAGTAAAATAGAGATTGGTTCCTGAAGTTCAATCAGCAATTTTGATTGTCTCTATTATAAGATTCAAGTTTTTTGCTTGGGCAATTTCTAACGGCTATTATACAAATTCATCAGATAAGTTGGGGGCCTATCCCCTTGAGAATCAGCATGGCATTGAACTTATCCTAAGGGCAATCCAGAAAATAGATGGTTGAGTCAGAATTGCCTGTAATAATTTTTTTGCCATCCGCCGTAAAGCACATCGTTCTGGGAATACTCGGAAGGGACCAGCGTCGAAGCTCACGACCAGTACTTTTCTCCCACAAAGCGACTTCGCCATTTTGGGTCAAGGTGGCAAAGCGAGTGCCATTGTTACTCATCGCCATGGAGGTAAGTTGAGTATTTTTATGTCCTTGGATGGTATGCAATACTTCTTGGTTCGATAGGTTCCAGATTTTTATCTCGCAATCGATATCGATCGTAATCATCCCCTGGCCGTCTAAAGTTAGAGCGAGGTCGCCAATACTTTTCTTAGATGCAGGTATTTCTCCACCGATTTTCCCTTTTGTTTTAAGATCCCAGAGCTGCACTTTCCCATTCTTATAACCCATAAGAACCTGAGTTCCACTGGTGTTGAAGGCAAGGGCACTAAGTTTTCCAATGGGTTCGGAGATTCCATCGACGGATTTAGTTTTTAGATCCAAAAGAAGTGCTTTGCTAGCGCCATTTGAATTGAACTTCTGATAGGGAACTTCGACCGAGAATTTTTTTGGTTCCGTCCAGATCGATAAGAAATTCGATTTTGGAGGGAAATACAAATAGGCGATGGTATCTTTCGACTTATAAAGTGGAGGATTTTTCCCTGAGGGGATCTTATTATTCGCGGTTGAGGAACCTGTAAAAATAGATTCTTGAATTTCATCATCTTCTCCTGCCGAAAAGATTTTTTTCTGTTGCCAATCGACTGAAAGAGTGGTAACCGCTTTTTGGTGACTTGTCAAATTTTCAAGCACCTTCCCTTTATCTAAATCCCAGACAAGGATATGATGATCATCCGAACCGCTAACCAGTAAATGGCCATCAGGGCTAGTGCTTAAACTATTGATCGCGCGGGTATGGCCTGAGGTTATGGTAGTTTCTGTCAATTTGAAGTCCCAAATACGCACCGTTTGATCGACACTCCCTGAGATAAGCACTTGGTTGGTGGGGTTGAAGGCGACGCTGGTTACCCAATCGGTGTGACCGCGGATCGCGCGAAATTCGCTATAGTCTTTGGAACAATCCCATATTTTAATGATGCGATCGCCCCCAGCGGAGGCGAGATAGTGACCATCAGAACTGTAGCAAATACTACTGAGGGGTTTATCGTGACCACGAATCTCTTTTATCATTTTCATCGAGGTATTTTCCAGATTCCAGATTTTGATCTGTTTGTCCCCTCCGCAGGTAGCAATCTGATTGGTAACCGGATGGAAAATGGCACAAGAGGTGCCTGAAAGGTGTGTCGACGTGGATAGCAATACTTTTTTCTGTTCAAGATCCAGAACAAACAATTTGCCATTCGCACAGCCCGCGAGAGCTATTTTTTTATCGGCTCGTAGAGCTACGGTGATAACTGCCGAGCCTAGATCGGGGAAGGTATGCATCAGCTCACCGCTTTGGGTATTCCATATTTTGACGGTTCGATCCGCTGATCCGCTGATCAGAGTAGATTGATCCAAACTCAGATCGATCGAAAGCACAACGGAGGCATGACCCTGAAAAGATTTTTTCATTTGTTGACTGGCAATATCCCATTGCCGGATGGTTTTATCTCCACTTGCAGAATAAATCTCTTTGCCATCAGCAGAGAATAAAATACTGGTTATCGCAGCGGTATGGCCGGAGAGAGAAGCACGGAATTCTAAAAGCTCGCGATCATAGACTCTGATAATTCGGTCAAGCCCTGCAAAGCCGATCAGATCGGGTTTGCCAGTACAGATCGTCCAGATTGCCCCTTTGTTTTCTCGAATTATCTGATGATTATCAAGCAATTCCAAATTCCATAACCGAACCGTTTGATCGGTCGAAGCCGAAGCTAATAATTTACCATCTGGACTAAGTACCAGAGAATTTATCTCATCATTGTGGCCGCGCAGAATCCGAATTTCTTTCCCAGAGGAGATATCCCAAATTCGAATTGTTTTATCTCTACTTCCTGTAATCAAATATTTGTTATCTGGGGTAATCACCAGAGACGTGATTAAACTATTTTGTTCATCTTTCATCAATTCGAAGGTATGTTCTCGACTACCTGTTGAAGGTTTGGAGTTTTCATCTCCATTGGCGGGGGGGGCACTTAATTGAACCATCTTCGAATCTAAGCCAGCAATAATAACCGATTCGCTGTTCGAGGTGTAAGCTAGGGCATAACCGGCTTTCGAAAGCACAGGAGTTTTTAGCTTTAAGATAGCAGTATTATCTGGTTTTATAAACCAAGTTTGAAAGATGCCGTTTCTATTCAGTGCGGCAACATAGTGACCATCCGGAGAATACCTTACGGCATAGACAGAAGGGAGAACCTTTGTGTTATCCTGGTCATCGTCATCATCTTTTTCTTTTTTGGGTTCTGTGATATTGATCACGATTTTCCCAGTGTCAAAATCCCAAATTTGAACATTCCCATTATCATCTCCAGAAACAAATTGGGGCTTATTAGGATCGCTACTCAAACAACCCACGAGATTCGTCGTTGGTATTAAATGTTTCCGAATACCTGTTTCGGGATCCCAAATATGGATCGAATGATAGTCCCCGGAGGCTATCCACTTCCCATTCGAAGACCAGGTTATACTAGTAACCCCAAAAATTCGCTGATCAGGGTCGACATTTTCTAAGTGACCGGCATAACGAATAAGCTCGTGGCCATTGGCTAGATCCCAGATTTTTACGGTTCCATCCTTGGAAGCCGATACGATACGATTACCTGAAGGATCAAAACAGATCGAGCGGATAGAATCCCCATGATGCAACCGATTTTGTCCCAGAAAACCGCTGACATGTTCTGGGCGTTTGCCTGGCCAATACGGAATTTCCCAGCGTGCGTCACGATATAATTTTGCCGCTTCGGAATATAATTTTTTCTTAAAGAAAAGTTCTGCGCGTTTTGCTTTTTGATCTGCTTCTTGGAACATCTGGTCTGGAAAATGATCTTGAATCGCCTGGTCTCGTTCTTTTTGAAATTGTGATTTCAATGTTTCGATTGACGTTGCGGATGGTTCCGCTCCTTGCTGTTTTTTGGGCAACGACTCCTTCGATGGATTCTGTTGATGAGCCAGCATGAAATCGGGTTTTATTTCTTGAAGTATTTCTTGAGATTGTGCGATTTTGTTCCGTTCGAGTTTTTGAATCAACGAGTTATTGTTGAATAGTGCTTTAACAGGAATGAGAGCTGATCTTTGTGGATTGTTCGAAAATAATGAATCTTCGATTTGGGGATTTATGGTTATTGGGAATTCACAACACTTTGTTTCTGCTATCGCTGCAATTGCAGTCTGATGAAATGGTTGTTGAAATAGTAATAGACAGGGGGTCCAAAACAATAAGCTACCAATCAAAAAGTGGAACGAAAAAAATATCGATCGATTCATAGGAACTTCCGGATGACAATTTCTCTTTTTTTGAACTATTCTATGGATATGGGAATCATTCAATCAAGAAAAAACGAAAGTTTTTTAGATTATTCAGATTATTTTTTTGTTTTACTTCTTGAATGAAATTAAGGGCTTCATTAGATAAGAAATCATTAGATAAGAAATCATTTTCGTAAAGGAATTTTGAGTCGTGAAGCAAACGTGCATCAAATATTCTCAATTATTCCTCATGATTTGCGCGTAAACGGGGGGATAAACGAAGGATACATTGAACCCTTTCAAATTCGTTGAGCCAGTCCTGAATAATTCGTTGATGAAGAGAGGCAGTGCTATTATCCAGGATGCCAGTTGGGCAAGCACTCCCATCGATTTTGGTCAATAGATCTCGATATTGGCTTAAAGTTCGTTCCCCATATCGACAAACTTCAAAACCGTCTTCACTGAAAAAGACAACAACAGGAACTCGATTTCCTCCATTGATTGAAAGTTCTCTTTGCACATTCGGATAATGATCTCGATCGAGATAACGGATCTGGATTAGCGAATTTTGTTGACTAAAAACTTCAAAGATAGGGCATTGAGTGCCGCAATCCCCGCACCAAGCTCCCGCTAGTACCATTACCTTCATCTGCCGACGAAAAGTATTCAGTGTTTGAATGATTTCTGGAGTTAATGAAATTTGTTCAAGAACCCGTTGCCAGCGCTGTTGATAAACGGGGGAACCATGTTTAATCAGAAACTCGGTCATTGAGAGAGCTTCTGAATAAAAGGAAAATAGAGCGTTATTTAAAGGCATATTTTTATCCTGAATATTGTATCTTCACCAATTTAATTGTATCGAGCGGTTGAAGATATTGGAATATCTTTACCTTTATTTTTACCTTTGTCTTTACCACTCCCGCAGCCGATAATAGTGAAAAGAATCAAAGCAAGAAGCAAGAAGGATCGAATATTTGACCCGATTACCATAAAATATTCCTATTATGAAATTTATAAAAACGGTTTTTCAAACACATTCTCTCAAAACACACCAAAGTTCGATTTAAAAAATTGTTTTGCAATTGTAGTTTGCCCTATATCGTTTTGCGAAGCGGGTCAGAAACTACTTTATCCTGACTCGATATATCTGTTTGGGGCCAGGACACAACTAAACTTTGACAGGAATTATCAGAGAGGTCTGAAAAAACCGTTCAAAATCAGACCTATTTATTTTTTATCGCCTTTCGATGTACCTGTTGTGGGTAGATCTTTGGGCATGGATGGTCCCTTGGTGGTTGCAGGGTCTTTGGATTTTTGCGGGCCAGCACTATTATTACTTCCACTTCCCCCACAACCAGTGCAGAGAATGATTGCCAAAAAAACGGTGGAAATCCAGAGAGAGTGTAATTTGAGATACATTGAATTGTCCTTTCATAAAAATTAGTTGGTCTTGGTTGTATATAAAAAATCACTACCACTCAAGCGAAATTCAAAATAAGCGAAATTCAAAATAAGCGAAGCTCAAATTAAATTAATCGATAAATATTTTAGTGGAAATGAATAGATAATCAAACACCTAAAAAATGTTTTGTATGCAGGTTGAAAGAGTACGAGTTGATTGAGAAAAACTTCAAAGAACGTTATCAAATACAGAAAGGGGATTGATGATAATCAACAATCCCCTTGCCGAAAAATAATCGAAATTACTTTTTGGGGGTTTCGGTTTTAGGAGCAGGAGTGGTAGTCCCTTTTTTCTCTTCTTTTTTAGCGGAAGAGTCACCACCACAACCAACAGCCATGCCCAAGAAAGCAACTAAAACAAACGAAGTAACAATCTTTTTCATCGAAAAGATCCTTTCATAAAGAAAAAATAAACTAGGGCGAAAACGGATAACAACCGAGTATTGGTAACAAACCATCACAAGATGGTTTGTTTTTAGATCAAATTAAAGATTCAGTAAAATGAAGCCCCAATTATTTCTTAGGAGCATCTTTGTGCTCTTCCTTCTTAGGAGCGTCTTTGTGCTCTTCTTTCTTAGGAGCGTCTTTGTGTTCTTCTTCTTTCTTAGGAGCGTCTTTGTGCTCTTCTTTCTTAGGAGCGTCTTTGTGCTCTTCTTTCTTAGGAGCGTCTTTGTGCTCTTCCTTCTTGCTGTCTTTGCCTTTAGTAGTTGTGCTTGGTGTTTTTTTCTCTTCTTTTTTACCATCGCCACAACCAACGGTAGCAAATAATGCTACGAACATGCCACAAACAACTAAACTGGAACAAACTTTAGAAAAAAATCTTTTCATCTTTTTCCCTTTCTTATGTGGTTAAAGTACCAAACTATAATATTGATCTCGATTTTGTTAATCATAATAACTAGCAAGTAACAACTAGCTAAACTTTACTTATATATAAACTTAATATAAAGTTTAAGTAAAATATAAGGTCATTATAAGTATTAATCAAGATTGGAGCCATTTAGTGCTCTCTTTGACTTCATTAGATAGATTCTAGTTTGTTGTTTTTATTCCCAAATTTTTGGATTTTTTTCTAAAGTTTTTTAAACCTTGTACATTTCTTTGATCTTCGTCTGGAAACTTCATCTCTTCTTTTGATTTCTTCTTTACATAGAATTGGTTCGAAGTTTTGGGAATAAAAATCCTCACTCGGTATCTTATAGTTAGGAGTATTGTAAATATGGTCGATGCCAGTAGTCAACTGAATATATTACAGATTGTTGACTCGCATTACCAATCGCTTTATCGATATGCCTATCGATTGAGTGGTTCGATAGTAGATTCGGAAGATTTAACCCAGGAAACTTTTTGCAAAGCTCAATTGCAATTGAATCAACTTCGGGATGTCAACCGAATAAAACCATGGCTATTCAGTATTTTAAGAAATCTTTTCCTTCAACGATGCCGTTCGAATCGTCAGGAATCGCTCGTTTCTTTAAATTCACTCGAAGCACTTCATCCAATTCAAAACGACCAAAATTCCAATAAACAGGGAATTATTGAACTGGAAAATGGCAAAGAAATTAATTCGGATCAACTCGGGATTGCTCTTGGGCGATTACCTGAACTATATCGGATAGTTGTTTTAATGTATTATTTTGAAGATTTGAGTTATCGAAATATCGCCGAACAGTTAGAACTCCCAATCGGAACGGTAATGTCCCGGTTAGCGAGAGCAAAATCGTTCTTGAAAAGTGAACTCCATCATCATGATTCCCTAAATATGAATTCCTTAAACAATGAATCTCGGAGTAGGGATGCGCAAAATAAGGAAGGATCGGTTAGTCCTCCCGAGAATTCTTTTCCCGAGAATTCTTTGAAGAGAATTGGGGATTTGTCTGCTAGTATGAATGAAGCTAAAATGGAAACCATTTATCATAATATCGATGAGAAACTTAATCTTGATGAAAAAGTTTCGCTTGACTTAAGCCAAGAGAAGAAACATAATCAAGATAGATTATTGCATGATCAACAAGGGTTAGTGTCAACGGATGATCAGGAGCCAACTTCGAAGGTAAAGGAGGGTTAAACATGGATTGTAAAACCGCTCAATTTATGATCTCTTTCTTTGTTCCAAATCATGTTTCTGATCAGAATTCCGGTGAATCTGCTCAGAAATTGGAAATACAATCGGAACTTGATTTAGATCAGCAAAATGATTTGAATGATCATCTGAAAACCTGTGAGGAATGCCAGCAATATCTGGAGGTCGAAAAGCGGTGGGATGAACGAATCTCTCAAGCTTTGCAGCAAATTCCAGTCCCTATCGGATTGCGCGATTCGATTGCGCAGAAATTAGATTCCAACCAAAGTGTTGCCCTGCGATCGAATCGTGGAACCTGGCGGTCTCGTGCTCGAACTATTGTTGCTATTGGTCTCCTGCTTGCCATCCTCGCCTATTATTTAATCCCACAACCAACCCCAATATCGATCGATCAAGTATTGATCGCCCACCAGGAATCTAAGGAAAATGCGGAGCGTTGGTTGGCCAAACAAGGTTTGCCGTTTAATCCGCAGCTTCAGCTCGATTTACAACTTTTGATTTCTTATGGATATAGTGAATTGTTGCAAAGTCAGGTTCCTATGTTAACGTTGTATCAGCCCGACCAGAAGGTGTTTGCCAAAGTCTATATTCTGCGTTCCCGTGACTTTAATTTCAATCAGCTTCCTGCGGATGCTGTTAGCAGTTTTGGCCTGCAGATCGAGATGATACCAGATAGCGAACGGCCTAAACAGATTCTCTATTTGGTGATTCACAATGCAGAGTCTCTAGACCCTTTTCGAGAACACCGGGCAGGAAGTTAAGTCCTTGACTTGAATCAGATAAGCTTTTGTTAAGGATTACATGGAATAACTTCAGTTGAGCGTATGCTCATAGCCAATTCGGAGTAAAATCTCGTCTCTATTATTTCGTTGAAGCCAAAAGCCGTTATCGATTATCTCGCCTATGTGAGTGATCTTTATCGGCGAAATAGGTTCTTCAATCAATAGTTTTTTCCCATCTTCTGATGAAACAGTGAATAATAATTCAAAGTCTTCACCATCATGAAGTGCGTGATCCAGAGCACTTTTACCATCCTGAGCTGATTGGGTGATCGCTGCCGAGGAGATAGGGATCTTCTCTGCGAAAAGTCTGGCCCCACAATGACTAGCTTCACAAATACGATGAAGATCTAAAGCCAATCCATCACTGATATCGATCATCGAATGGAGCGAAACGCCATTTGCGAGCTGAGACGCTTCACGGATCCTTGGCTGAAAATCGAGATGTTTTCCCAGAATGCTACCTCCCAGTTCACCCGTGACCATAATCCAATCACCCGGTTTGGCTCCGCTTCTTTTAACTGCTCCCTGTTTACCTGGCCAACCAAAGATGGTTACGGAAACCACACATTTTCCTTCCCAACTATTTGTATCCCCGCCAATAATTTGAACTTGAAACGGTTCGGCAGCAGCTAAAACCCCCTTTAAGATAGTTTGAGCCAGAGAGAATCCTTGTTGACGAGGTAGGCCAAGGGATATGGTAGCTGCAAACGGAATCCCTGCCATTGCTGCAATGTCACTCAGATTTACATTCATCGCCTTTTTGCCAACTTTATATCCCCCTGCTTCATGAAGTAGAAAACAGCTCGAGTCTAGTAACATATCTGTGGAAATGAGAATGGGGTGTCGATTTTGAATAAGTGCGCAATCATCTCCAATTCCTATTTCTACTGGGGGAACGGGTTTTAATTGTTCGTTGAGCCAATGAATTAGGCTCTCTTCTGTATTGTTTGTGCTCATCCTTTAGAGGTTTTCTCCATAAACTATTATTTTCAGAAAAGAATTATTTTAGAAAAACGATTTTTTCTCTGTGGATGGTTCGTCATTTGGTCAAATATCTGGTATTATGAAATCAGAGCAGTGTTTCATAATAGGCTGAATAATGATTCGCCGGTAATGGATCACATAAAAAAATAAATAGATTTTTATCCTATAGATATATTGATATATGGAGTCGAGAGATGAATCCAACTAGTTCCCTTCTCCCGAGACTGGTAAGTGATTATTCTGCACCACCAGTATTTGTTGATAGAGTGTTTGGCGAGCCGTTATTCTATACGGAAAGAGAAGTGGTAGCACTCCAATACGCGGAAGATGGGACTTTATGGTCCATGGAAGGGGATTCCGGGATTTTGCGGCAATGGGGGAACGATGGCAGATTGTTAAGTCGATTTTTCCTGAGTGATTTGGGATCGTTATGGTTATTTGATCAAAAAGCGGAATATATTTTTTCTGCCGCGGATGAAATCGTGAAATGGCAGACCTCGAATGGAATAACGAAGTGCCGGGTAGATGCTCCATGGGTAACCAGTATGGCCTTTAGAAGCGATATAAAGGTTTTAGTGAGCGGGCATGATGATGGTATTGCTCGATTTTGGAATATCGATAATCTCCATCCGATTAGAGAGATGAAAATAGGAGATAGCGAAATATCGGCTTTGGCTTTTCATCCGAATGGTAAATGGTTAGCCGTAGCGAATGAAGATCGCATCATTCAAATAAGAGATTGGCAAACATCG
>JAKBAI010000098.1 GCA_021809185.1 Planctomycetota bacterium | reverse complement strand
ATAAGATCGAAGCGGCAAAGACCATTCAGTCAGCTGCAACGATTCTTAGCAAAGCGATTGAAAAGAAGTAATAGACTCAAAGCAAAATCGATTGGGCGAGAGCAGAATCTTTCCTGAAGGTTAGAAGATTTTGCTTTTGTGACTCCAAGAATAAATGTCCCATAAAGCCCAAAGAAATATCCATAGCTATTAGAGCGAGTCTAGATACGAGGCACACATGAACCATGCGATCAAGATGAAGGGGAAGTATGAGCCGCTTTTAACTGATTTTGAAAGAGATGCCATGGCTAAAGGCGAAGCTAAAGGCGAAGCTAAAGGACTGCGAGATTCATTAAAACGAGTATTAAAGTTCAAGTTTTCGGATGAGGGGCAGTCTCTGTATGAAGAATTCGCGGAAACCCCCTTAAAGTTGAGTTCAGCACTTTTGGATAAGATCGAAGCGGCAAAGACCATTCAGTCAGCTGCAACGATTCTTAGCAAAGCGATTGAAAAGAAGTAATAGACTCAAAGCAAAATCGATTGGGCGAAGGCAAAATCTTCTCAAGAACCTAGAAGATTTTGCTTTTGATAATCCAAATTAAAGCTACTCACTGATATTAATTACTGAATATAACCATGTCGATTGTTGCGATGACTTGCGTGGAGATAATCTGAGAAACGGTTTTGAAGTCCAGCCATGGCTAAATGAATCCCAGTAGGAGAAAGACCAAGAAGTGAGACACCAAATAATGCGCGTGGTCTAAGGTCAAGCGCAACACATTTCGCAAAAAATGAAACGATGAAATTCATCCCGTAAAGCAAGAGAGATTCATGTTTTCGAATTCGAAGAAGTTACTCAATGGAACAGCCAACATGCTCACTGATTCGACCTCTTCAACGCCCAATCTCTGCGTCCCTCCGTGGCTAAAATTTTTCAACGTCAACGAAACTTTCTTACTTTCTCTCATCTGCGAATGATCTCTTTGGTTAAATCATTTATCCGATTCTTTCGACTTGAAGGAAATTGGGTAATAGTTCGACAGTACATTGGTTGATTTGATCTTCAGGGTGGCAAAAAAACTCTCCATCGAGATGAATACGAAACGGAGCTGCGGACTGGATTTCTACATGTTGGCAAACCCCCTGGCGGATCGTTGGCCAGTTCGGTAATTTTCCCGTGGCCATCCCAGGCAAACAACGCAAAAATTCGAGCCGTGTTAAAGGTCCGGCATGAATATAATTGAATAGACCATCATGGAGACTAGCGGATGGGGTCAAAGGAAAACTTCCCTCTCGTTGACCGAGATTGATTGTCAGTGCAAGGGTTGGGTGGGAGGAAAGAGTATCATCGAATCGAATAGAAATTTCAGGTTGGACAAAATGCCACTTAATTGCGCGTAAAATTGCCAGAGCATAGAGTGGCATACCACGCAATCTTTTTATTTTTCGGGATTCGAGAGTGACGGCACCATTAATACCTAGTCCAAAGCCGTTGACAAAGAATCTCGACTTATTTTTGGCTCGAACCCGACCAACATCCACCCAGCATCGATTCCGTGGACGATTTGGCATCGGTTTCCAGGGCTGATCGAGACCGAGAGCAAAAGCGTAATCATTTCCTGACCCGAGGGGCCAGACCGTAAAAATTATATCTTGATGGGGAGAACCGTTCAGAGTTTGCTGCTGGAGTTTAGCTTGTAAAAGGCCGTTCGCACATTCGTGAACAGTGCCATCGCCACCTGCCGCAACGATCTTGCGAAAACCACGAAAGGCTGCATCATAGGCTAGACTTTCTGCGTGACCGGGGTATTTTGTCTCTTGTAATTCGGTACAATTTGATAGCACGAATTTTTTTCGCAAGTTCTGGGCGCGGCCACGCCCAGAACTTGGGTTGTAGATAACTAGAGTAGGAAAGTCATCTGCCACATCTGCTACATCTGTCATGGGGGGTGTGCCTTTGAATCTATTCTTCGAGGCCGTTCTGAACCTTATCGATTTTTGCTGATCTATCCAATAAAATAGTCTATGGAATTTGAAATCGTTCCGTAATGGGAGAAATACTTTCTTTTATGATTTCCGTTCGATCTGGTTTCCTTTTGTAGGGGAAATAGACCAGCAAACCGCTTAAAAAGTGGTGTTTTCTTTTGAGTGGAAGTTTGCGAAGATTGAAAGAAGAATGAAATATGATTGGAGAGAATAGTCCGATCAATCCCAGATAACAGGCAATAGCGGCTAGAGAATCAGGACAGATCTAGGGGATGGATTTAAGGAACAAGATAGTCATAATCTCTATCTAGGAGAAGTTTAAATATAATATGGATAAGTCAAAAGCAGAATCGGGAATAACGGGTTGGTTCATCTGTGATAAACCGGAGGGGATAACGTCACGCGATTTGGTCAATCAACTGCAAAAATTATTGGGTAAATCGGCAAAATTGGGTCATACAGGGACTCTTGATCCTTTTGCAACCGGTGTGCTGGTTTTGGGTGCTGGATCGGCTTTGCGCTTAACCGAATACGTACAAGAGATGAGCAAATCGTATACGGCGCAGTTATATCTTGGGGCAACGAGCAGTACCGATGATCGTGAGGGGGAAATTAGTACTTCCGAGGCTAAGATATTACCTGATCGGCAAATGTTAGAAGTTCAGTTGCAAAAGTTGATTGGTTGGATAGAACAGATTCCCCCACAATTTTCGGCAATTCGAGTTGCAGGGAAACGAGCACATCATCTTGCTCGTCAAGGAGAAACGGTCGCATTAGCACCCCGATTGGTGCGAGTCGATCACATTAATCTCCTTGCTTATAATCCTCCATTTCTGGATTTACAGATCGATTGTGGCAAAGGGACTTATATTCGTTCGTTGGCTAGAGATCTGGGTCAGCTTGCCGGTTGTGGTGCTTATGTACAACAGCTTAGGCGAACTGGTATTGGTCCGTTTACTGAAAAAGAGGCGATACGATGGTTTCCTGAACCAACGCGAGAGATTCTCGAAAAGGAACGGAAACCACTCAGAATGGCCTTAACGAATATGACCCAATATCGATTCAATCAATCCGATATTAAAAAGATTCGATTTGGTCAACGAGTTGTCAAACCAAGGGATTTAACTTTATCAGAATCTTCTCAAAATTCGCTTGAGAAAAATGAAAAAATAAAAATCGCGATTATGGATGAAAATGGTTGTTTTCATGGGATAGGATCTTTAGGAGAAGATCAACAGATCTATCCGGAAAAAGTGTTCCCCGCGAACATCGACAATTAATAAAAAGAGGATTTGTTTTGGCTGTAAACTTCCCAGCTGCGGTGAATTTTCCATCTCATCTGGACGAGTCTAAATGACCTTGACTTCAGGATAATTTATGGGTAAGGGGTAAAAGAATAACGACCAGGTAATCTCGAATTATTGGAGACCAATGCCATGCGAAAGCGAATGGCTTTACTATATTGCCTTATTTTAATAATCCCACAATTAACAGGATGCTGTCGATTGTGGGATCGCTGGTGTAATCCTAATTACTATCGGCCAAACAATAATTGCAATACCCCTTGTTATTCACCGCCTCAAGATCGATGTAATTCCAATGATCCATGCGGGCAAACGCAAAGACGGGAATAGAAGTGAGAATAGGGGTAGAATCGTAATCTAGGGGGATGATTGTTTCGGAGATGACAATCCAACAATCATCCGAAACTAAAAAATCATTCAGTCCAAACAAGCCCATTCTTCTTTGATTTTGCGTTACTTCAAATTCCTTTTTTTGATTTCAAAAATATTTTTTATTGCTTTCCAATCCATTTACAGTCAAACGATCAAGAAGAAGACCGGGGTTCGATTGGCGTTAAGCGATTCTGGTTAGGAACAAGAAAAGAGACTACCAACATAGTAATGATGAGGAAGATCATCGTGATCGCCAGTTGCAATAAACAACTAGCGGCAACGGTGGATCCGGTCCCATAGTGCATTTGTTGAAAGAGGCGATGAATAAAGGTCATGGCCCCAGGTATTTCAACCATTTTAGAGGCAGCAATTTCACCAAGGGAATATTGCATGGTAAGAAAAATAGCAATCACCAAAGATCTACCCATTTGTGGCCAAAGGATGTAAACCCATTCAGACCAGATGCTATTGGTATCTAGGGAAAGAATGTCCCGGTATTCGGGGGGGATTCGCTGCAAGGCCGGCCAAACGATCATCATAGCTAGCGGGAAAGAGCGTAAACAGTGAATCCAGCCATTGGGGAAAGGGTTGGGAGTGGTATAAAGCAGGTTCTGTAACGGTTTAGCTGTATTGGAGAAGAAACCGAGCCAATCTTCAAAGTCCATGAGAATATTGATCCAGTTTTTCAAAGCTAGCCCCAGAACAGGCCCTGGTAAACACCATAAAAGCATGGTAGTCAAAAAGAGTAAATTTCGAAAAGAAGTTGATCGTAAACTTAAATAAGAGGCAATGAGAGAAATAAGAACGGCAAAACAACCAGCTGCAAAAGATTCGAGAAGAGAGAGCCATAACGAACGGTTTTCGCTGTGATAGACAGTAACGAGAGATTGAGAGAATCGGTACCAGTGCCAATGGGAGTGATCATCAGCTCCGCAACGCCATAAAAGGCTGCCCAGGGGCAGGATGACAATAATAACAATAGCTGAGACTACGATGATCCCAATGCTCCAGGTTAGCAGGAGGGGGCGGTAAAGGAGTTCCGAGCGCGACTGGCGCAAATCGGCAATGCCTCCACGATTTTGCCATCGATGTAGAAGATAAAGAGTCGATAGAAAGCAGAAAACGGTTTGCGGCAAAGCCAACAGTAGTAGATTAGGTAAGGCTTCCGGAGCAAGGACGAATTGGGTATAAACCTCTTCGGCAATGGTATGGATTTGCATAACCTCGGTAACTGCAATTTCCCCTAGACACTGGACAATGATCCACAAAGTAGCGAACCAGAGTGCAGGAGTAATGCGCCGCAACGATACTTGGAAAATGACACGCAAAGGGGTGGTGTTTAATAACGCATCTTCTTCCATTTCTCTTTCTACCTGGCGCAAAGCGAAAACAAGGAGCCAGACAATCCAGGGCAGAGCTGCCAGAGCGTGCACCAGAGCTGCGGCGAATAAGCTAGAACTCCACATCGGTATTGGTTGCCCGAATTCGGGAACGGCAGTGCGGATGATCCCCTGCGGCCCAATGGCCATTTGCCAAGCCGATACTAGTGCGGGTAAAGGAATCAAAAGCAGTAGCAACAAAAAAAATAATCCGAGGGTGCGAATTCGAAGTAGATACCTTTCCAACGCCACGGCAAACAGTATCGCTGGAACTAGGGTGAAACCGATGGTTAAGCCGATTAGTTTAAGACTGTTACCTGCTAATGATTTTATCCGAGCAATTTCTTCTGGTTCTTTAGAAAAATGAGCGGAAAATATCATCGGAAACAAACAAATTGCAGGCGTAACAAAAAAAAAGATAAATACGAAATGAAATATGATTTTCTGGTATCGGTAGCTTCTAAATAGAATCATCTGCAATTAGCTTATCTCATAACGATGGCAAGATCGGAATCAAAGGTTTCAAAAATGCGAATTCGGTAAAAAAATCAAATCTATCTAGAGGATACTCGGGAAGAAAAACAATCCCCAAGCTTATACCGAGGATTGTTTTAGGTTGAATTCAATTTGTGACTGTTTAATTGAGCAAGAAAAAGAACAATTTCTTCAGATAAAAGTCTCTCGAAAAAGAACCTAGTTAGTTATCTTTTTTAGGAGCGGGGTCATCTTTAGGAGCAGGATCTTTTTTAGGAGCAGGATCTTTTTTAGGAGCGGGGTCATCTTTAGGAGCAGGATCCTCTTTGGGAGCAGGATCTTTTTTAGGTACAGGGTCTTTTTTAGGAGCGGGATTCTGCATCTCTTCGGGTGCAATGTCGATTTCTTTTACATCCAAATTCATAACGATGGGAGTAACTGGGTTTTTGTATTCGAGATCATGCAGACAGATCAGCAAACCGTTGTGCCCCGCTAGAAATAGTCGATCATTTTCTTCATTGACAACAGGATATTGGAATGAGCTAATATCGATATTAGATAAACTGATCCCGCGGCGACGATCGAGAATGTGCAATCGATTAGAAGGATCGGTAGCATAAACATACTTGGGGTTGATAGTAAGTACTCGATTAACGCTTAGATTGGTCCAATATTTTTCTCCTTTTTCTCGATTAATGAGTGTTAATCCAGAGGATCGGCTGCCAACAAAAATAGTGTCATCTGTTACGTAAGGTTTTTGAGTAACGGCACTCCCAGCATTGTATCGCCAAGTCATCTTACCATTTTCTAAGTTGACAGCAAACAAATTGCCATCGTTAGCTGGGATGTATGCGGTAGAAATTTGCTTGGCTACATACAAAGAAGGGGGGGCCGAAATTAAAGCATCTGGATCGAATTCAAAATTGATTTTTTTCCCCGCTTTGGATAAACCAATTGCAAGGCGATCGGTAGTGGGTACCAACAATAAATTGCGATCGATCAGTGGTTGGTAAATCATGCCATGAGCGACAAGTTCTTCAAACCATTTCGTTGGTTTAACATCAAATAACCGGACCTCCATTAACTCGCCCAACTGAGCTAATGAAAAAAAGATGGTAATGGAAGGGGAACGAGATGCACCATCAATCGTAAACGGGGGATGGACCGAATCGACAATGTTCAGAGAAGGGGAGGAATCTTTGCCATGACGATTATAAGGGGGTTTCAGTGTATGAAGAAGGGAAACCGATGGTGCTCGATGTTTTGATGAACTGAACTCAGAATAGGCATGGGGCACTGTATTGATACCCAAATCGATCGGTTCATCAGGTTTTTTCTTTCCAGGAGGGGAAGGTAATAGCAATTTAGTATGCTGATAAGCGACAATTCGTTCATTGGCCAAAGGTTGAAAAACAGCTTGGACGTCAACTACTGGGCCAGTGCTGGGAGCGGATGGTAGCAATTGACTGAAGACCTTAAGACCGGTTTTTCGATCTAGAGCAAATAATTCAATCCCATTTACCAGAAAAACATTGTTAAACGAAACGGCAACGGGGTAGACGTTTCGATATTTCTTGGAGAACGAATATTGCCATAATTTTTCGCCATTATCCAGATTGAAAACCACCAATTTACCACTTAGCAATTGAACGAAGACCTGATTTCCAAAAGATTGAACGGTAGCGATACTATCAAATTTACCTTCCAGCGGCAAATTGACATTCCAACGCATATTTAGATGAAGTCGTTCTAAAACTCGTGGCGGAATGAGTTTTGATTCTCGATACGTATCGTATTTGTGCTGGGAATGAACCCTATTCTGCAAACTAAGGAATAGCAATCCAGTAAAAAGTCCAAACCAAAGGGGGTATCTCATGATAAAAATCTCTTGTTGATTTTTAGAATAATTTTATAGTTAACGGTTCAATAGATTGTTAAACTTTGAGGCTATGAAATTTACAGGTTATGAAATTAACGCTCCAATTAACATTCTTAAATCGAATAGAGAAGTCGACTCAAGAGATTAATTTATGAGCCATAGAATTACGAAAATAAAAACTTTCAAAATTTTATAGACATCTTCAATGTTGAATAAATCGTTGAATAAATCAGATATTGTTTAATCTCTTCGTATTAATCTCTTCGTAGGAAGACGATAGACTTTTGTTATTTCTGATAGTCATTCAGATAAAAACAGAAAAAATCAAATTCGAATAATATCCTTAATAATTATTTTACCACGAAGTCAGAGACTGAATAGATCAAAGGGGGAATAATTTATCACGAATTTTTTAGATTATTCGACAAGATCGCTATGCGCGCCAAGTGCGTTAGGCAAATTAACTTCGATTTTCCTTTTTAACCTGTCTTTTTCGCGAGAAAAAGTCAGTGAGTAAGGAACCACAAATATTTGCTGAAGTGCCTGCTAAAACCTGGCAACGATGATTCAAACGCGAATCGTTGGTAATTTGATATAAAGAATGGCAGGCTCCTGCTTTGGGATCCACAGCACCATATACAAGCATTGGTAATCGGGATAAAACGATTGCACCAGCGCACATCGGGCAGGGTTCGAGTGTTACGTAAAGAATACAATTTTCCAGCCGCCAAGAGCGCAAACTTTGAGCTGCTTGTGTAAGCGCAATCATTTCGGCATGGGCGGTAGGATCTTGCAAAGTCTCGCGCTGGTTATGAGCAGAAGCAATAATCCCCTTTTCCAAAGAGACGATAACCGCTCCAACAGGAACCTCATCTTCAGCGGTTGCTTGTTTGGCTTCTTCAATGGCTAACGACATATGATGGATATGGAAGGGGTGGTTCGGATCTGAAATAGACAAATCAAACGGATTCCAGTCCGATTCAAATTTTGAAAATAGCTCCATCTTACTCCATAGATTCAATTGTTGATGCCATTCGAATGCAGAGAATTGCTTTTACCCAAAATTGTTCTTATCAGAAACTGATTCTGGAGAGCCAACGATCCTTTAGCAAATAATGAAGTTTTGCTGGTAGAATATTCATGAATCCATTAAGTAAGATAAACTAGCAAAGTTGTTAGATAACCAGTATCTAACTCACATCTAACCCACGATTGGCAATGGTTAATCTTCCAGCGTTATTTTACCAGCTGTTATTCTTCCAGATAAGTATATCCATCTAAACCGGATTCATAAAAGCGCAAGAATTGTCGCGATTCCGTAAAAGATATTTTGCCAGAGCGAAGTGCTTTTTCTACCTCTTTGCGCATCCGTTCAAGTAATTTTTCTGCGGAATATTGTACATAGTGAAGCACCTCTTTAACGGTATCGCCGGGGATGAATTCATCGATGCTATACCCGCCATCTTCATCCAGATAGACGTGTACAGCGTTGGTATCGCCGAGGAGATTATGTAAATCTCCCAATATTTCTTGGTAAGCCCCGAGCAAGAATGCGCCGAGATAATAGGGATTTTGACCGTCATAGTTATGGAGATCCAGTGTGGATCGAACATCGCGCAGGTCAATAAATTGATCGATTTTCCCATCCGAATCACAAGTGATGTCGCCCAGAACAGCACGGCGAGTGGGCGTTTCGTTCAGACGATGAATCGGCATAATCGGAAAGAGCTGCTTAATGGCCCAACTATCTGGCATCGATTGAAAGACAGAGAAGTTACAGAAATAGGTATCGGATAAGCTCGTATCCAAACCCTGTAATTCTTCGGGCACAAAATCTTGATCTTGGATGATTCGTTGCAGCTTGCGGCCAACAGCCCAGAATAAGCGTTCGGCGAGTGCGCGCATTTCGATCGTCAGAAACCCCAGATTGAATAGATTGAGAGTTTCTTCCATGGCTTGAACGGAATCGTGATAACTTTCCAGATAATTCTTTTTGTTCAAATCACGATAAATCTGAAACATATCTTGAATCGGTTTATCCCAGGATTCGGAATTCTCTTCCGGGATGTCCTGATGATCGAAATGAGAAGTACCGAGAACATCAAAAACCAGTACACTATGATAAGCAACTACAGCACGGCCCGATTCAGAGATGATGGTAGGATGGGGAACGTTTCCTTCGTCGCAGACCGATTTGATACGAAATACCACATCGTTGGCATATTCTTGGAGGGTATAATTGACGGATGACTCAAAATCGGTCTGGGAGCCATCGTAATCGATACCAAGACCCCCACCAACATCCATTAGATTTAAGCCTTTTGCACCAGCTCGATAGAGTTCCACATAAATTCGTGTTGCCTCAGTTAGTGCATCTTTGACTTTGCGAATGTTAGTAATCTGGCTACCTAGATGGAAATGGGTCATTTGCAGGCAATCGGCCATATCCCGTTCTTTGAGATACTCCAATGCTTCCAGAACTTCCGTGATCGTTAATCCAAATTTTGAACGAAATCCTGCACTTGAGCGCCAGCGACCGGAGCCGCGCGACGCCAGTTTTACTCTTACTCCAATCACAGGACGGACGTTTAATTCTTCAGCAAACCGGCAAATCGCTTTTAGTTCCGAAAACTTTTCTACCACGGGGATGATATTTTTACCAACTTTCCGAGCCAAAATCACCATTTTAATAAATTCATCATCTTTGAATCCATTACAGATAATTGGGGTCTCGTTCCCATTGGTGATGGCTAGAACTGCCAGGAGTTCTGGTTTGGAACCTGCTTCCAAACCAAATCGAAACGGTTTACCAAAGTCGAGAATCTCTTCAACTACTTGCCGTTGTTGATTGACTTTGATGGGATAGACACAGCAATACGAGCCTTGATACTTCGATTCTGATATCGCATGTTCAAAGGCGTTCGCAATTTCAGAAACTCGATGGCGTAAAATATCGGTAAACCGAATGAGAATTGGTAATTGGTAATCTCGATCGCGAAGCTCATCTACGAGCTGCTTCAAGTCGATTGATTGATCCGTTTTTTTATTCGGATGAACGGTCACATGACCAGATTTGTTAATACCAAAATACCCTTTGCCCCATAAGCGTGTGCCATACAAATCCAAAGCATCTGCGATTTTCATATGCTTGGGATGTTCATTTGGTGTGCTTGTGATTTGTCGTTCCGATGTTTTACCCATCAATTTGGCCTCTGGGGTTTTCTATTGTAAAAATTACTTGTTTATTGATCGCTTTTATCTATTCCGATACAGAATCTATTTTAGCCTTTTTAAAGTCATTTTTTCCTAATAATTGTTCCAACTTTCAACCTTTTCTTTTTCTGATTTTTTTTACCATCTCATTTACAATGCCCTTCAACAAGAAAGACCTTTGATCAAGGCTCTTGATGACAGCATAATTATACGGATAATTGATTTGAAAATCATTTTGCTTATCTGATGAAATTGACTTCGATTCTGGAATACTAGATTGTTACTGATTCTCCTAGAAGTGGAATGATTGGGTCTAAATCTAAATAGGTCCAATTCGTTCTTTTATAATTTTTCATTTCGGGGTCTATTCTGTTCCATTAGCTTCGATATCATCTCGACCGTTTAGAGCTTATTTCGATATAATCTTTTGTAGCTAATCTTAATAGATTAATTCCTAAAATCAAAATAAAACTTCTTGAATTACTCATTTATTTTGAGCACAAGCTTTGTTAATTGATATCTGTTATTCCTAATTTCAGTTTTCTTAAAATCCAAACGCTTTCTTGTTGGAAATTTTTCTAGAAGGTTCTTTCTGATTTACTCATCAGAGTTTTGGATTATCCCTAATTTTTCCAATGGATCGATTCCTCGATCGTTTTGAAATAATTTATTTATACGATATTCACTTCAGTGTCAAGCAAGCTCGCTGGATAAACCTCGAAAATGAGAAGTATTGGAATCAGCGATGTTATTGCCAAACTTACTATTCGTTGGAATTATCCTCGTAAAGAGGATGTCGATTCGTTGTAATATCGGGTTTGTGTTTTCGATTTCTGATGAGATGGAAATAAAAAACTCTATTTGTTATTCGTATTGGAGTGAACAAATAGAGTTTAGACAATTTCTAATGTTATCGGATGATTTCCACCTCGTCAAAGATAAATATTCTTGAAAGATGGTTTATCTGCAATTATTGTTTAACAAGAGTGGCAACGGAAATATGAGGCCAATCGATATTCAAAAAGTGAAGGATAACCATTTGGGTATATTGCAATTGCAGAAAGACCTGTCCATTCGCGAGCTGAACTTCTTCTATCCAGAATGTTGCATCCATTCGAGTAGCGTTGGCATTTACTTGAATAAATGGGATATTCACAATTCCCCCCTGATTTTGCGTGGAGATTTGGAGAACGATGGTATTGATGATATTTTGTCCTACAATGGCATTCCGCAGCAAAACATTGGGATTGTGAATACAGATTGGTGGTATTCCAGGCGGAACGGTTGCGTTCGTTAATGGTTCCAGATACTTAGGATCAGTTATCGGTTGACCATTTGCTCCAATGGGAGTGGTGGATGCATCTTGAATGATAGGCCCACCTTGAACGGCTAATCCTGTTCCAATGGCAACCAGAGAATCTCCATGAGGGATGTTGGCTTGACGGACAATTCCAGGGGGATTAGGTGGGTTGGTGGTTGCCGGGAAATTTAGCCAAAATCCTGGTTCAATATGCAACGCTCCTGACGTGGTGGCATCAGATATTTGTTGCAGATAGTGCAGGCCGAGATATTCAATATCTCCCTGTACATTCCCGCGGTTTGGAATGGGGGCATTGATCGCACTAAATTGCAACAGTTCGCGCGTGGCATTGGTCTTCACTTGAAAGGGCTTTCCGTTTTGAAAATCTGGTAATGATACAAGATTAAAGCCCTGGCCAGCCCAGGTTCCTGTCAATTTTTTCAAAAACCCTAAATTTGGGGCAAAGGCAGGTTGAATGGGATCGGTGTTTCCTGCTCGAAATGTAGTCATGAGTGATTTTCCTTGTTTGAGATAGAAATTATAATCAACACAAGAATTATTATAACAAGCCCATTTTTTGTTGTAATTCCTAAAATCATTAAAAATTATATTTTTTTTTCGTTTTTTTCCTGCAAGTGTCGCAATATCTAGATCTGTTATTATTTCTTAATGGTTAATTTTGATAATCGTTCTTCGCTGGAGGTTCTATTTCATGAAGTTAATAGTTGGCTATGTTCGATATAATATATTGATGGAAATAAGAAATTTGAGTGAAATTCTTTAATCGAAGCCAAGAGAAACTTTAAATGCTGAAGTTCCGATTTTTGATTCTGTTGTTTGCTATTATCTCCCTATCATATTCTCATATGTTAGGGAAAATCGAGCCAAGTTCACGTTGTCAATCTGTAAATAAATCAGCTTATAATGAATCACAATCAGTTTCTCTTGAATGGAAATCTGAAAACGATCCGTTAGATAGTCAGGATCAGGAAGGTCAACGTATTATTCAGAAAAGGGAAGGAAAGTTTATCTATCAGCCAATTTCGGATCAGAAAGGGATCCCAGAGTGGTATCATCTACAAAAGCATGAAGTTCCTTGGAAGATGCAGTTAAAATACGATTTAGCGTATAGCAAAGTACTGGTTTATGATGTCCAGTTTCCTTCTCCGGTAAAGAGTAAATACGAATGCAATAACACCGTCCATGCTGAATTATATCTGCCTAAATCGTTACGTACTAATTGGGAAATAGATAAGCAAGGATCGAGCGAAAAGCGATTTCCTGCCGATGAACCGATTCCAGCGGTAATTATTCTGGATGTGCTAGCAGGTGAGCCGATATTATCGCGCACGCTAGGGTTGATGTTTGCCGAAAATGGGATTGCTGGATTATTCGTCCAAATGGCATATTATGGTCCACGGCGCCCTGCAAATGGGCCAAAGCTTTTAACAACCGATCTTGAACACACCAAAGCAGGGATTCGTCAAACCGTTTTGGATTGCCGTATTGCTGCTGCTTGGTTAGAGCAATTTCCAGGGATAAACAAAAAGCGGATTGGCATGATTGGAACCAGTTTGGGAAGTTTCATGACCGGTATTACCGGAGCCATGGAACCACGTCTCAACAAAATTGCTCTGTTACTTAGTGGTGGTGGTTTGATCGATGCTTACTGGGACCATCCCAAAGCTAAACCGTTTAGAAAACTTTTTTCACAAATACCGTATGCCAAAGATTACGCAAAAACGATTCTGGCTCCTGTTGATCCTATCACCTATGCCCCGTTATTAAAACAACGTTCCATTCTGATGATTGCTGCTTCCGAAGATGAAGTGGTTCCCCCCCGAGCTGCGAAAGCTCTTTGGAATCAAACAGGTAAACAACAAATAATATGGATTAAAACAACCCACGCCGGGGCTGTATTTTATTTTCCTCAAATCTCGCATCAATTGTCGCAATTTTTTGGAGAATCGGTTGAAGGGCAGCAATCAAAAAATTAGTCCTGGGATGTGCGGAGAGGTTGCTCAAGTGATTCTAGCTCTCTCTATCAGGGGAATAGGGAAGATAGCAACTGCCAAACTACTTTTTAAAATAAGCATTTCTTGAACCTCATTTCGGTTGTCTCACATCAATTCCCAAGCTATCTACTTTAATCGATTGTCGATGAATTAATGATTTTCCTCAAACGTATTTCATTTTATATTCATTTTGACTTGATTGGTCTGGATATTTTTCTAATGATTGATGCCATTTAAATAAAGAAACTGATCGGAGAATCTTACCGAATGGATCATTTACTGGTAAACTACATAGTGGATGCTTTTTGAATGGGAATGAGTTTTTTGAAACTTATCTCCATAATAAAAGGTAAAAGCAAACGAAATCCGCCGAAGAAGTTTTAAAGTTTTTTAAGTTAAAATAACTCAACTTGTGAATTGTAATCTATTTCTTCAATGAAAGGGCCACCCGGTGATCAATCGCTTTCAATCCTGCCAAAAGAATACTCGAAAATCTCAACTCCATTTGAATATAGGTTGTTTGAAAGATAATTCGCAAAAGGGGAGATTTCTGTTTGGGCTTCTCCTCCTTCTTGGTTTTGTTGCGCTAACGAAATCCGAGGCTTCCGAAACAGAAACGATCTATTCTGTCCATGACTATTCTTCCGCCGAGAACATTGTGTTAGCGAAAGGGAATAAACGGGATTATGAGAATAATTCTCAGATAAATCCCTCTTTTACACAATCTCGCTCAGAATCAATGCCAAATCGTTTTAAAGTTTCCCTGATTCAGGACGAAGAGGGCTGGGGTAAAAAGGAGCGAGCCAACGCCTTAGAAAAGTTGAAACTAGGTGGGGTGAGTAAACCGACTCAATACGAAACTAAAAATATTTTTAGTTGTGGTAATATTCCTGCTCCCAGTTTACGTAGCATCACGGAAATGATGCAAAAGCAGTATAGTCTGGCAGAACAATCGCTTCATTTTGAACCCCAAGATAATCAAATTCGTGGCAAGCTGGTGATTTTCGTTTTTAGTGAGAAGAAAGAATTTGCCACTTTTTCCCGAACGGTGTTGCAAAAGCGTCCAGATGCCAATTCCGATTCTACCTATTCTTCAAACGGGGACGATCCTTATCTCGCGGTCACTGCCGAAAAAATTAAAATGAATTATACACTGAATGCCTACGAATCGGCTCTGGTGGCCACGATATTATTAGAGCGCAAAGCAAATGCAGCACCGTCATGGGTAAAGATAGGTTTTCGTGAGTCGATTGCCAATCGCTCGGTGCCGAGTTATGGGCAAAAGTCTCGCCAACAGGTGCGAAAATTGTTAGCCTCGAAGAAAAAAGAAGAAAAGATTGGATTAAAAGATGCTTGGTCGGGGGAGGGGGTCAATCAGGTGGTCTTGGCAGGGAGTGTTATCGAATATCTTGCCTTTTATGCCAAAGTTCCAAAAATCAAATCGAAAACCAAAGGGAAAAAGGGGAAGAAAAGCGATGAACCAGAGAATAAGAACGAAATAACTGGCCCACTTTTTTCTGCATTTTTGAGTGCTTACAATCGCTCAGAAGATCGTCCCAATCCGACCGATATGGATGCGATTACGGCGATTAATTATACATCTGAATCGTTAGAAAAAGTTTGGCGTAGCTGGGCAATTAAATAGTTGAGCGAACCGATCTGCAAGACCGATAACGGCAGGTTCACCAAATTCCCTCGATTTGCTCAAGCCCCTATTTGCAAGATAGATCCTGACCAAATGACAAAAGCAAATAGAGGATTCAGAGGCGAGAATACTCGCCTCTGTCCCTTTAATCAGCGAGATCTTAAAGCCTGTTTCAATTCTGCATCTGTTATCTGGATATTGCACCGCGGTCCGGTATCTTGCATAATTTTTTTGGCAAGAAAATTGTTGATCGGTCCAAGAATGCTAAAGTGTGAAGCCCCTTCAACCAGGAAAAAATGGGCGTTCGGATTACTGTTTTCTTTTTTCATTTTAAGGAGAGAATCACGATTCCCATCGGTTCCTTCCAAAACAAAAGTGGGAGACTGAATCGAATGCAGCCAATAACCAGGAGAACGGAGTTTCCATTCATTTTCAATACGGGTATTGAAGGGAATATATTCTGCGGGATAACCACGGACGTCATCCGCAGGCCCAAATGAGAAAACTGCCCGGAATTTGTTAGACAGTTCCGATGCTAAGAGAACCATTGTACCCCCGGTACTATGACCGCCTAAATAAATACGATTGGGATCGACATAAGGAATTTTGGCAATATATTCCGCAGCGGCAATCACATCATCGACTTCGCCGTAGAAACCTTCTTTGCGACCAGGATTCTGATTGCCGCCACGCAAAGACGGAAACATCATTAACAAACCGGCTTTGCGGTAAGCGCTAGCGGATTGCTCGTTATTTGGTGGCCCTTCTGTCCAGCAGCCATCGTCGATCGAATTGCAATCACCCCCAGTGATCCAGATAATCAAAGGGTGTTTCTTACCATCGTTAGGATTGGGCGACAAATAGGCCGCTAATTTCCCAATCGGGGAATTATAGGTGCCTTTTAGAAAAAGATTGCCGGGCGGATTCGGCAACGGTGTTTTCTCTTCAGCAATCATTTGCGGTTGGGTAGTCCATCCTTTACGCGCTTCTGCCAACGTTCGTCCTGATGATTGATTGAATCCTTTAGAGGATGAGGAAGGATTAGACTGATCTGATTTCGATTCTCCCGAACAACCAATTAGAAAAAGAACTATTCCGCATAAACCGATTGCGAAAAAACGATTTATTCGAACACCTAGATGAATAGTAAACCAGCGTGACATCGCATTACTCCTTTAATGACAATAACTCATTAGTGAAACTTTTTATCAATGATTTTTATCTGTATGCGTTAAACGTAAAGATTAACGAATCTTCATCTAAAACTATCTCTACATATGAATTGTACGGAGAATTGAATATCTGTAAATGGAATTAATCTTGATTTAGAAACTATTTATAGCCGTTCTTAAAAAATCTCTCATAGAATCCATGCCACAACTCGGTATTAGACTCTCCCTGTCGTATACTACGATGGGACTGTTAGTCTTTTCAGTCCTGTTAGCGACTCTTAAACCTATCTAGCGAAGAACACCGAACTATCTTTCTCTTCGATCGTTTCCGAAGGTTGAATCCAGATTCATTCCTGGGGAGTTGCGAACGAACTTTGGATCATTCGGCGGATCGTTTGTTCTTCCTGTTCGCACCACGATCGTATGGTACTATCTGTCCCATCTTGTTTTCGAACCAGAGTAAACAAGATCCGTTCGAAAAAATCGAGAATCTTAAATGAATAGTGGCTATTGGTGGTATGTTTCGTATCGAGATTGGTAAACTGATCAAAGATCTCGTCAATTAAAGCAATGGCATTTTCAATCGTAGTACCATACAACGCCTGAATAAAGGTATGAACCAATAAAGTGGCCTCATGAGGATCGAGTTGATTATCTAGAAGATACGATTTGGCAAGAGCGATGATTTTGTCGGCAGCTTGGGTTTCACCGGTGAAATACCAACCAGAGGCGACATTCAATAAAATACGCAGCGCGATAGGCCAATCGTGCTTAAATCGAGCGGCGGCCCCTTTGAAATTTTCGCCGCGCAATAGTGATTCCGCGATTCGATTTAAGATGCTTTTAAGTTCATTACGCAATCCTAGCCGCTGGAATGTTTGGATAATCATTTCAGTGAAGGTTTCCATCGACGTCAGCCCACTACGATCGGTTTGTGCTTCCAAACGATGGATAAATCGGATCGCAAGGCCGCGGGCAATTGCAGAACGCCCCAGATACCCAGAAGCAAACATGCCCAGGTTTAAGAACTGTCGACAGATGGGATCACGTAAGGAAATCTGGTCTAGCGCTGGGAGAATTTCGGCGAGAATCTCTTCTGCGAAATCGGCAGGGATAAAGGGGATTTTTTCCAGAAATGGTAATAGGGAACGCGGTTGAGAATCTCGTTTTTGCTGCCAATTTGCGAATTGACTTCTGATTTGATTCAGCGGAATTTCTTTTACTCTGTTTGTGCGAACCCAGGCCGAAAGAGGACGGAGAGTTAATGATCGCGCGGTGAACCAAGTAGAGGATCGATCCCCCAAAGTTTCTCTGTCTTGGCCGAAATCGGGAACAGGGGCTAGCATCCAGGAACGGTTGAGCCAATAAGGTAAAATATAAAACGCTCGTTCGCGTTCACTTTTGCTCAGGTTACTTACCTCTTCGTGCCAATCATCAAGCAATTGTTGAGGTAACTGGCTTGCTTTCTCTTTTCCTTCACGAATTTCTTGGATTCGATACACATAAATCAGATAGAGAAAGTGGTGAACGCTATCGAGCGAATGCGTGGACAACTCTTTACTGTCCCAATAGTTATTTGCTATAAGGGAATGAGATCGGGTAGATATAAGTTTATCTCTGGCAACGACCTGGGCAGGAGCCGGGTGCCCTGCCGATGCCTTTTTTAT
>JAKBAI010000351.1 GCA_021809185.1 Planctomycetota bacterium | reverse complement strand
ATTTAGTTTAACCTAAATTTTCTGCTAATCTGGGCTATTTTCCAGATTGCTATCTTTTTGTAGCATCATTATCTGCACTAATTTAGTCATGATTTCACAACTAATTCATGGTCGAAAACAGTACAGAAACCAGGTTTTTAGCTCAAATATCTTACTCAAACAAGTCATTTATTTTAGGGAAAAATTGGAAATTCGCCAAGATAATTGCAAAAAGAATCTTAGAAAGAACTAAAAAGATATAAATTCAAATAATGATTATAATTATCGAATAAGTATAGATGGCTATCATCAATTTATTCAACTGACAATGAAAATAGAAAAAAAATGGCGAAAATAAGATGAAAATCTCCAAACTATTAACTAAAAGGAGCTGATAAATGGCAAAAAAGAAAAATGAAGTAGATCAATCTACCAGTTCAAATTTAGCTTTAACTGAAGATCCTAATAAAAATAAAATCGATAATATTTTACGTCAACCAGCGGAGTTAGAGTTTGCCCGCGAATTTGAAATACTACAATCTGCTGATAAAGACGCCAAACCGGTTGGGTGGCAGCTCTCACCGAAGATGGTTCAGCTCTATATTTTGGGAGGTAAGGTCAAGGGGGAGGATATTCGTCCCAAATATTTAGGAAATCCCCGAATTGTGGAAATTGCTATTGCTACTCTAACCACGGATCGAGCACTATTATTGGTGGGGGAACCGGGTACAGCAAAGTCTTGGCTTTCGGAGCACTTAGCTGCGGCAATTTCGGGTGATTCTTTACAGGTGGTGCAAGGAACAGCAGGAACCAGCGAAGAACAAGTGAGATATTCCTGGAACTATGCTTTATTGTTGGCAGAGGGGCCAACTCCGCGTGCTCTTGTCTCCAGTCCCATTTATCGGGGCATGACTCATGGGAAATTAGTTCGATTTGAGGAAATAAGCCGAGTCCCTTCCGAAATCCAAGATTCTTTGATTACCGTCCTATCCGAAAAAATGATGTCTATTCCCGAATTAGGATTTCATATACAAGCGAAACGAGGTTTTAATATAATCGCTACAGCAAATACACGAGATCGTGGGGTCAACGATATGTCCGCGGCTTTAACGAGACGATTTAATAAAGTCGTTTTGCCAGTTCCTAGTGATATTGATACCGAAGTCTCTATTGTGCAAAAAAGGGTAACAGAAATCGGAATTAGTTTGCAGTTACCTGCACCACCCCCTGCGGAAGAATCGATCCGAAAAATGATTCAGATTTTTCACGAATTGCGAAAAGGTCAAACTTTGGATGGCAAGCAAAAAATCAAATCCCCTTCAGGTGTCTTATCCACTGCCGAAGCCATTAGTCTATTTGGCAATAGCATGGCCTTAGCTGGGCATTTTGGTACTGGCAAGATTACAGATCGCGATCTTGCTGCAGCTTTACATGGGGTAGTGGTCAAGGAAGAGGATAAAGATGGAGTCATATGGGTTGAATATCTGGAAAATGTGATGAAAAAACGAGGAGAAGAATGGCGCGAGCTTTATAAAGAGTGTAAGGAATTGCAAGAATAATTGCTTGATTTGAGATCTCTTTTATGTCAATGTAGTTCAAAACTATAGCAATGATAACTTGCCAGTTTTATTGAAGATTTGTTTTTACAATACAATTGATTTTGTGAGGATAATAGTGTGATTTCTTCCATATCAGCTGCAACTAGTTTAGCAGAAATCCCGAACGATATTCCTACCGGTAAACCGTTGGCATCTATTTTCGGTATTCGCCACTTATCACCAGGCGGAGCCGTACATTTGCTCGACTTTCTCAACAAATTAAAACCGAAAGTCGTTTTAATCGAAGGGCCGAGTGATGCCAATCATTTATTACCGATTCTGGTCGATTCACAAACTAAACCCCCCATCTCTTTACTCGCTTATACAGAGCAGAGACCGGTACGATCGATCCTATATCCTCTTGCGAACTATTCTCCAGAATGGGTCGCTATTCGCTGGGCAATGAAGCATAAAAAAATATGCCGATTTATCGATCTGCCCGCAAGTGCTTTTCTTAACCTCGACGAAAATCGATTGCTCAATAAAAAGGGGAAAGCTCCAACAACCAGCGACTCTTCTCCCGGAGCTAATCCATCGATTTCCACTCAATTGAATTTAGTTAATAGCAATCGATCCTTTACTTCTCAAAATTTCATAAGTTCCAATAATCTAACTATTTCTAATGATCCATCCGCGCTGCCAGGGTTGTCTCAGCGGCAAGATATTCCTGAGGCGAATATTCATACCCGTGCTTATTTAGATGATCCTTACGAGGAGATAGCAAAATTGTCGGGGCACACCGATTATGAAAGTTGGTGGGAAAGTCATTTTGAACATCTCGATGATTCCGATGCGTATCGTCGAACCATTTTTGAATTGGGCTATGGTCTGCGGTCATTGCGTCCAGATGAAGATGCGCATGAAAGTTTGCTCCGTGAATCTTTCATGCGCAGACAGATTCGGCAAGTACTCCAGGAAGGTTATAATGCCGAAGAGGTTGTTGTCGTATGTGGGGCGTTTCATACTCCTGCGTTAATAGAAGAATTAGAGCCGATGAATGATCAATCGTTGGCGAAGCTAAAAAATCTCCCTACTCAAATTACATTGATGCCCTATAGTTATTATCGTTTGAGTTCCCAATCCGGATACGGGGCAGGGAATCATGCACCAGGTTACTTCGAAGCTCTCTTCGAGGCACTCGAATCAAAACAGTTGAGAAGCTTACCTTCCCAGTTTTTAACTCAAGTATGTCATCGACTTCGAAAAATGGGTATGATTCGGTCTTCGGCAGAAGTGATCGATGCTGTTCGTCTAGCGGATTCGTTAGCTGCGCTTAAAAATCAATCGACCCCGACTTTGCAAGATCTGCACGATGCGGCAACCACCTGTTTGGGCGGCGGCGATTTCAGCCTCATCCGAGCTGCAACACTCGAAATCGAAATCGGTCACGCATTTGGTAAGCTGCCCAAGGGAGTTGTTCGTACCTCCATTCAAAATGATTTTTATCTTCAACTCGAAGAATTAAATCTGGAAAAATACCAAACCGAAAAAACACAATTATTGGACTTAGATCTAAGAGAAAATCGATATGTTCAGAAAAAGGATAATGCTTTTCGAGACCTGAATCGATCGACCTTTTTTCACCGCTTGATTATCTTAAATATCCCATTTGCCACTCCTGAAGATATTCGACAACAGCAGGCAACTTGGAAAGAATCTTGGAATCTGCGTTGGACTCCAGATAGCGAAATCCATCTGGTTGAAACTTCCTTGATCGGCGATTCGATCGAAATGGCTTGTTCCCATCAATTGCAACAACGTCTGCGAGAATGTCAACAGATCGACCAAGCCGCGGACTTGGTTGCCGATGCCGCAAAATGCGATCTCAGTGATACGTTAGAAAAGGCATTGCAATCTTTACAAGTGATGAGTGTTGAGACGCATCAGTTCGTCTCTCTGGCGAAGGCTTGTTCAAAACTCGGAGAAATGGTCCGTTATGGTTCGGTTAGAAAAATTAATACCGATCAACTAAAACCTCTTTTGGGGGAACTCTTCTTGCGGGCTACTCTGTCCGTATTTGATTCTTGTGTTTGTGATGATGACTGCGCTCGTACATCAATCGGACCCAGTATACTTAACTTGGTAACAGTGGCTCAGGAAAATTCGGAATGGGTCGATGCTTTGCGATGGGATAAGGAATTGAGAAAAATTGCCGCTACCGATTCGTTGAATTCTTATCTTTCTGGGTTAGTCTTATCTATTATTCTTTCAGAGATGAG
>JAKBAI010000097.1 GCA_021809185.1 Planctomycetota bacterium | reverse complement strand
TCCTAAACTGTAAACATCGGATGCGGGGGTAAGCTCCTGTCTACCAGTTGCTTGTTCTGGCGACATATAAGAAGGGGTACCAATAATTTGTCCGGTGATCGTGAGCCAATTTGGTGTCGCTGAATTCGTGGCAACCTGGAATCGCTTGGCCAAGCCAAAATCGGTAATCATTGGCATCATAGAATCGGTTGCCATTTGCCGGAGAGGATCTACTGGACCGGTGGCAATAGAAGCTAACTTTTTCTTATCTTGTTCTGATGGGACAATTCTAGAATGATAACCATTCTCTGAAGGATGATCCCGATAGGCTGATTTTGTCGAATTCCCTAATTTAGGGGAAGTCCAACCGGATGGTTCTAGTTCGGGAACGGAAAAAGGATCGATGACCAGAATATTGCTCGGTTTTAAATCCCGGTGCAATATCCCTTGACTATGGGCATGATGAACGGCGTTGGCCACCTGAAATAACAATTTAGCGGCTTGGCGAGGAGTAAGTTTTTGTTCAGCATGAACCTGGCTAAGGGTCCAACCCGGAATATATTCCATAACAAAATAAGGCTGACCATCAAATTCGCCGACTTCATGAACGGCAACGATATTAGGATGTTTTAACCGGGCCGCATTGGTGGCCTCAGCACGAAATCGAGCGCGGTCTTGTTCGGAGGAAAGCCGGGCATCCCGCATCAGCTTAATGGCTACGAGCCTTTGTAAACTGAGTTGACGGGCCAGATAGACCACCCCCATACCCCCTCGACCAAGTTCCTTGATCAATTCGAAATCCCCAAGAGATACCTGAGACAGATTCAGTTGAGTTTCAGATGCGGAATCCGAATTTTTTTTATTTTTTGCTGGATCGGTTTCACTAGAATCAGCAAACGAAGCAGGTAAAAAGGTCGACGCGAACTGGGCGGTTGCCCATAAACTTCTCAGTTCCAGTTCGAGACTTGGATGTTCCTGAATATAATGTTCGAGATCTGCATCCTTTCCTTTTTTTTGATCTTCCAACAATTTGGCTAAAATCTCGGCCAGGAGCATTTCGGTTGGCTCGATCGATTCTGTTGGCAATTCCGTCATAAAACCCTCGATCAAAAAGAAGCACCATTATTCTGAACATTCCAAATTTTTAGGAAATAAATTCTTGAAATCTGCTACAAGTTCGGTGTTAGAAATCGAACAAAAACCGATGTAATTTTTTTGAAAAACTTACTTGAGTCATCGGGATGAAGTTCGTTTCATCTCGAGTTAATTGATCAAATCGGAATCGATCTCCGATCGATCGGGCACTAGAATAGAGCGTAATTTTCGCAGAGCACGGAGATAGCGCATGGAAGCAGCGGCTTCCGTTAGATTTAACAACTGAGCGACATCCTGATTGCTGAGCTGTTCGTGATGACGCATCAAAATAATATCCCGATCATCATCATTCAGTTCATAGACTGCTTGAGATAATCGTCGGCGAAGTTCATCTTGAATGGCAGCGGAAGCAGGGGTAACCTCATGATCGACGAGCTGAGCCACCAACTGAATTGAAGATTCATCATTCCAAGCAGGGCGTTCAATTGGCTGTTCCCGATCGATACTGCGGCGTTGAGCCAATCGGTGACGGCGATAAGTATCAATGATGCGGTCTTGGGCCAAATGTCGTAACCAGAGATGAAACGGCATGCCCGGAGCGCTCAAATATTCATTAAGACGTTGATTTGCCTCGATCAAGACATCCTGGACGACATCACTGGCATCGACTCTTCGAGCAAGCACCGGATCCATGCGCAGCTCGATTGCTCGCCTTAACGGATCTCGAAATCGTTTTAATAATTGCTCCACAGCCTCGTTTTTACCATCTTTAACTTGTTGGAGCAGCTCTTGTATCTCATTGGAAGTTGGCCACATCATAAAATAATTATAGGAAAATGACTTTGATTTTTGTAATGATATTTGATATTCTTTTAAAAACAATCTTTAATTACCCTGTATTTGGTCGACCTGAATCGGTTCCTGGCAACGATTTTCTTATAGTATCGATCATGTAATGTTTTTAGGTTTTATCTAAACTTGAATTCAACAGATGAATGAAAATAAAATTACGTGAAAAACAATACGCGAAAAAAATTACGTGATTAAGGACAAGAGATATTCAAACATTATGACATTCTAAGGATCGTCCCTATGCTTGCTATTTTGAGGGTTCTTTCTGGTTGTGCTTCTCCAGATAGGGTTGAGGTACCCAAAAACAAAGTTATCACAATCGGTCGGCGTTTAACTTCGGATATTTCGATCGCTACAGATATTCTAGCATCTCGAGATCATGCCAAGATTCATTACGAAGATGATCAGTTCTTCATTACAGACCATAGCCGCAATGGAACCTTTATTGATGGCAAACTCATTCAGGGTAAAACCCCGCTGTACCATGAATCGGTCATTCGGATTGGGGAATCTAATTTGCAATTTCTGTACTTTTCCGAAGAGACGACAGTCGATACCAATTCCCCTGAGGCTGAGGTCAAATCGAACTTGGAAGTTGCCGATGCTAATTCCTTTCTGCAATTTGTCCCTCCATCCATGGCCAAACTCAAACAAAATGAAATGAATCTGATATGCGATTTGATTACTCAATCCTTTCAGATTACTGATTCGCGAGAACTGATCAAAAATGCACTGCATTTACTGCTAAAACAGACAAAAGCTGCCATAGGTGGTTATCTTAGTTTGGATCCGGACGATTTGACGCTAAAAATAGTTGTCCCAGAACAATCGACCATCGATACCCAACTAAGCAAATACCTCACCAAAAAACTTTGTGAGCAAAAATCATCCATTTGGCTAGGGCGAGATATAAAACTTGGTGAAAATTCTCCTGAAAGTCTAGTCGGTTTCTTGGATGCCATTGGCTTGCTTTTGGGAAACAATGGCTTGGCCATTGCTGCATTACATATCTATCAAGAAAATAAACCTTTCAGCGAGTATGAATTTGAGTTTTGTGAAGTGGTCGGTCGATTTTTGAGCCGGGAATTACTCATCCGCAAAGACCATCGGAAAATGCAATTTGAAAATATTCGCTTGCGTTCCCACAGCTCGAGCAATGATGATATTCTGGGGGAGAGCCAAATCATCAAAGATCTCCGTGCTAAAATTCGACGAGTGGCTCCTTCGAATCGTAATATTCTCATTACCGGGGAAAGTGGATCAGGGAAAGAGCTGGTAGCTCTGGCCCTTCATCGGCAAAGCGCGCGCCATTCAGGCCCATTTGTTCCTATTAATTGCGCGGCGATTATCGATTCCCTTTTTGAATCGGAATGCTTCGGTTTTTGCAAGGGCAGTTTCAACAATGCCACGAGAGATCATGCGGGCTATTTTGAACAGGCCGATGAAGGGACGCTCTTTCTCGATGAAATTGGGGAAATTCCATGGGAGCAGCAAGCAAAACTACTCCGGGTGATCGAAACCAAATCGTTTCGTCCTATCGGAGCCAATAAAGATGTTCGATCCGATGTTCGACTGTTGTTTGCGACGAACCGCCATTTACAAAGTATGGTTAAAGAAAAAAAGTTCCGTGAAGATCTGCTTTTTCGAATTTCGGTAGTTGAAATTTATGTCCCTCCTTTACGCGAACATGCCGAAGATATTCCGATCCTGATCAACTTTTTTCTCGAGCGGTTAAGCTCAGAATTTCATGCTCGTTTAGGCATTCAAAATTCGGCAGTAGATTTCCTCAAATCGTATAGTTGGCCTGGCAATGTTCGCCAACTTCGCTCAGTTTTGGAAAATCTTGTCGCTAACTCGGAAAATGGCATGATTACCAAAGACGATATCGAACGTGTTCTCATTACTCGCAGTGATCGGCCTACCCTCGTTGACCTCCATGGGTTTCCAGCGAGCTTTAAGAATGAAGATGTCGAAAAATGGAACATTCAGCGTGTTTTAACTCACACCCAGATGAAAAAGAAAGAATCGGCGGAATTACTCGGCATTACTCGCGAAACTCTCAATTCCAAAATTAAAAAATTCAAACTGAATGTTGACTAACTTTTGCTTAATTTGATCTGTTCGTCAATATTTGTCCAGGTTTCTTCAATCACCTGTTTCGCTACCGATTCGATCAATCCTTTTGGGACTAGCTTCAATAATCCTGTCAATTTTGTTATCCCAGCTTGCCATTGAATCATAATCGGCGGTGCATGGACGCCTGATTCGCCACAATTCATTAAATCAGTCAACTGCAAGCTAATCTCCACTTCCGCAGTGGCCCCAATCCCTTTACTTACAACCTGATAAAAAAAAATATTCCCCTCAGAGATTGCCCCCTCAGAGATTACCCCTGAAGAAAATTGCTCTGAATGGGAAGAATCTTTTTGTTCATCAGAAGTCGTAATACTATTTTTGCTCCCCTTCAGAATTGTCAACGTAGTCTCTAGCGATGTTTTAATAAACGAAAAGTGCGGTTTCATCAACCAGGTTGCCTGGTCTTTTGAAATCGATTGAACTTCAACATCACGCAAAGCACTAACCAGAAATTGAGGATCGATCAGCAATTCTTTTCCATGAGCTAGATTCGTTTCCAATTGGTGCGTACCCTGAAATGTCAACATCATTTTTTCCAATTCATTGAGATGAGTTGGGTCATCAATTGCCTATGTTTTTCTACTACTCTTTTACTACTGCTCTGCTTTTCTTCTGCTTTATTACTACTCTGCTTTAACTGCAATCGGGAAAAGAAGAGAGTAAGAATCATTTTCATTCATTCAAAAAAAAGTGCACAATTAAGAACTCAAACTTTTTTCAAAAATGATTAGATTATCGCTTCGCTCGCTATCAAAACGCATACCCACGATATCGTAGTTCAGTGCAATGGACAAATGAAGTACCGGGCGATGAGAATTCAAGCATTCTAACCGGAGGATTTCATAACCCCCTTCTTGGCGAGCCCAACTCTCCGCTGCTTCCATCAATTGCGAACAGATTCCCTGACGACGAAAATCGGGAAGTACCCCATAAAACCAGGCAAAGAACGTTGTTGGCTTCAACTCGAATCCGATAAAAAATCCGATCGGACGATCTTTCACACGAGCGATCATTTGCAGAATATTATGACGGCCTAAAAAACGCCGATTAAAATCCTCAATTGAACGTGTTGGACGAAAAATCTGGTTATACAGTTCGACAATCTGGGGCAAATCCGCCATACCAACCATATCAATTACCGCGTCCATTAGAAATTAATTCCCTCCACAAGATTTTCTATTCAACTATGGCAAAACGCTATGAAACAATTTTTTATTTTCTCATCCTACTTTATTTGAAGTTCTTCAATTGAAACCAGCTTTTTACTAAGTCTTTTTGATCTTTTCCCAACTTGAATCTACTAGTTTATAAGCTGGTATCGATCACTTGTCTATCTATTTTTGGAACAAGATAGCTAGGATACAAGTGGCTAAATTCCTTACGATTTTCTATCTTACCAATTTCCATCTTACCATATCGTGGCTATCTGAACTCGATATCGTCTAAAAAACAACAGCAAGAAGGAGATCAAGAAGGGCGATAGAGACCACTCACCAACTCGACCCAAGAAATAACTTTCCATTCAGGTTTTGCTTGTTTCACATCGGCTTCGATGGCAACATCAACGGCTGGTGCAGGAACAATCGAATCGATCGATTCCGGGTCATCACTCACTTCTGCATCAATCATGTCGCTTTGCGAATCTTCCTCATCATCCAGAGCGTGCTCGGCAAAACGATCTTTTCCTTTTTCTGAAACAGGATCGCGTCCCCAAGAATTCGTTGTTGCTTCTTCCTTCGCTCCTGCCGACACCGCGGAATCGCCAGAATCATTTATCTGATTTTCAGCTTCTGTTTCTGTTTGTCGCGGCCGTCGATTCTTCCTTCGATTCCTTCGCCTTTTCCCTTTACTCGCTGAAGATTTCGATTCTTGGCCAGAAAGATTAGCATCTCCTTCCGATTCTTTCTCTTTACTTTCCGAGGCGGAATCGGATAACTCAACGGAGGTTGTTTCTGTTCCTATATCTGTTGTTAAAATTTTTCTTGGTTGAGCTAAACCCAATTCTTCGGCTACATCTTCCCCATCCGTATCATCAAAAATTGTTTTGTTGGAATTTGAGATTTCTTCTTCACCAGCGGGATGGTACAAATCTTCCTGATTCGCCTTAATCAGCGAATCTTCGAGAGGATCAAAAATATCACTGCCAAAGCTCGATTCCTCTGGCTCATTCTTAGGAACTGATCCATAAGCTGCACCAGAGAAGTCATCTTCCAAGGACTCTGGCTGATACCCTTTCATCTTCAAATTTCCGGAAGAGGGACTTTTAGATCCCCTTAGAGTAGTCTCTGCCGATTTTTGCAAACGATCTTTTTTTGGCGATTCTGCTACTATTTCGATTTCTTTATGATGTTCGATATTATGATGTTCAGATCCTTTAGAATCCCCTACCAACGAACTATCATTTTGATCAGGAGAGTAATTATCTTTTGCTGAGGCTTCTATTGCTGTAGATGCTGAGTGAGGAGCGGTATCTGAAGTTGGGATGTGCTCGTCTAGGGTCTCGTTTGATTGAGGCGGGGATTTCGCAGCTAAACCAAGTTCCTCCGCTAATTTATCCCAATGAGATAAGGGGTCTCCCTCGTTCATATTACTCATATACTTATACTTTCTCAAACAAGACCTTAAGTTGATCCGAATTATTATATATCTATTTTATAACAAATAAGACAGGATGGCCAACATGTTCATCGATCATTTTGGGTAATTGAACTGGTCTAGCTTCTCTAAAATTTCTCTACTACCATTCTTAAATGCCAAACTCGGATCATCCCTGTAGCAAAAATGGTGACAAATCCTGAACCTGAAATCTAAATAATAATCTTGATCAGATCAGGTTTAATTCCAAAATAAATTGAAATTAAAAATTAATTTCTTTTGTGAAAACAAAACCGAATCGAGTTCCATCGAAACATAGCAATTTTGATAAGAGAATAAATGAAAAGGAGGGTACCATTTCAAGCAATAATCAATTTCTTATTTGTTAAAGAAGAAATATCGATAAGAAAAATAGATTGGTAACAAGAATCGGATTAAAATCACATGTTAAAACTATATGGAGAGATAAATTTTGAATAGACCAGCAAGATAATCGAGGATTATTTTGCTGGTCTATAATCAACACAAAAAAGACTATTTACCAGGGTCTTTATCTTTATCCTTCGGATCAGGAGATAGATCGTTATCCCCTCCCCCTTTAGGAGGAGGCGGTTCGGCACCACGATTGGTATCAACGGTACCGTAAGAAGGCTTAAACATTTTTTGTGGAAGCTTATGCCCAACAGAGATTAAGAATTTTCGATAATCGATAACCTGAATACCGAGTTTACCCGCTTGCAATTTCATACTTCCCATTTTTTGCTGAATTTCCATTCTTGCAGCGGCGCGTGGATCGTTTTCACCTAGTTTCTGGAATGACGCAGAATCAAAGTCGACATCAGGTCCAAGAACGAGAAACTTGGTTGCAATCGTCATTCCTTTGCCTTTGATCGTCCGGTCTGTCAAATCAAGCCATTCGTCGATGACAACCCCTTGTTTCTCTAACATAGAAATAAAAGCCTTATCATCATCAAGACCATCTCCATTCAGATCAATAATCCCAGCAAAGGCAACATGTTCCCTTGTACCAGGAACCCAAACAGCATTGAACAATTGATCTTTAACTCGGATAGGATCGCGAATTGGATTCGTCTCTCCAATAATTTTCGCCCGTGAGCTGTGAGGGCCAAGAATTTCAACTACTTCAATCTGCCCTTTGGTAAGGCGATCTTTTTCATCGGTATTCCTCCAACTAGCATCTTTGGGCAGAATGGCGAATGTCACCCCAGGTCGTAAATACGAAGCAGAACCGATACTCAGATAGACATAAGATTCATCCCTCTTTTCAACGATTCCTTTAGCAACATCTGCTTTTAACAAGTCGGGGGTTTGAATGAATGTTTGCTCATAGCGAGAGATTTTGAGTTTAAAATCCGCGATTGTTTTATCGATTTCAGCTAATTTACGCTGATTGGCAGTATCGTTATCAGCAATGGTGCCCAGATGTTGCGAAATTTCTTTCCCTAATTCATTCAGCTTAACTTGGAAAGTATCGAAAGCTGCTTTGTTCGCATCCGCTAATTTCTTTATTTCGAGATTTAGCTCTTCGACCTTGGCATCGTAAGCAGCTTTGTCCTTTTTCTGAGTGGTAGCGATCTGATCTCGTGTCGTTTCCGCAGCCAATTTAGCAGCTTCGGCATCCGCTTTAGCCTTAGCAGCGGTTGAGGCAAGATTCGATGAATCTTTAATCAAAGCGACAATCGTCTTTTCAGGCGCAGGTGCTGGTGCCCCGCCGTTCGTGATCCAATCCAGTGTTTTATTCTGTTCCTTCAACTGAGCATTAATCGCGGTGACAATTTTATTTTTTTCATCGTTGATCAGAGCGGATCGTTTTTCCATCAATCCAGCAAATGATTTTATATCATCTTCAGTAGCAACCCCGATGGCCAACGCTAAAACAATATACTTCGCTTGCATATCCTGATACAGACCATCGCTGGCATCGCTGGCTTTTTTAGCATCGGCAACCTGTTTTTTCATTGTTTCCTGGTCCGCATAACCAAAATAGGCTACGGTTCCTGCAATGAATGTCCCAAGGACAAAAAAGATAAGTGCCACGATCAATGGCATACTCGGACTACTTGAACCTTTAGATGACGCCATCTATCTACCCCTCCTAAAAATGCACTTCAACACTATTTTCGCAATCTATTTTTGGAAATTCCTGATCTCGCTTAGACTTCCTGTTCGTAAAATTTCTTCTATGATCTATTCTACTTTTAAAAGCAATTCCCACTATCTCTTATGTTCTTTTCTTCGCTTTTCTCTTCTTTTCTTTGCTTGGCTTTTTGTCATCGACCCGAATCATTCGAACTCAAAAAAGGAACCAGATTTACCTAATGAGAAAATCATTTACAAATGTTCTTCAAAGAATTAAACATAAAATTCGGACTTTTTGCTTTCACTTTTCTTGTTCACTTTTCTTATTCACTTCTCGTATTCATTAGTGCCAAAAATTGAAAAGTACTGCCCCAATTCAACTAGCCAATATATAATTTAGTTTAACCGTTAAGAATTACCTGTCAACCAAGAATTTTCTAAAAAGAATAGAATTTAGTCTTTCCAAGAACCAATTACTTGACCAGTTCATCCAGGAAAATTCGCGGATCGAGCGCAATTTTTTAGTTGAGTCTTTTATCCAAATTGGATCGATTATCCTAGGCGATTTCGCAATGCGCTTTCGAGGATTTATCAAAAAAATCGTTAAAAAAGAGATTGGGGTTATAATCTATATTTGGCATGCCATCGAGATACGAAGGGATTCAGCTTATTACGATATTTCATTAGAGAGTCACAATAAAAAGAAAGGGCGAAATTCTATCTTCATTATCCCCTTTGGGTTGGAAGTGTCGCCCTAAAAGGATTTGGACGCGAACATTTTGTGATCAAGCTCGTCAGGACTGCAAAACCAGTTTTGATTAATTCAACTGTTTTTTTAAGATTTCGGGAAATTCTCCGCTGTAACTAGCCCAGAGAGCATCGATCGGATGCGCGACCCAAATCGAAGGATCTACCGATTTTAGATGACGAGCGACTTGGAGCAGACAGCCAACGTTACCCATAAATACTGCTTGCGCTCCGGTTTTACGAATGTTATCTGCTTTTCGATCTCCCAGAACTTTTGCCATTTCTGGTTGAGTCAAATTATAGCTCCCCGCTGCACCACAACAGATTTCACTTTCAGGTAACGGTAAGAGCTTCAGTTCCGGAATCAACTGGAGTAATTGTCTGGGGGGTTGAGCGATTTGTTGGGCATGGCGTAAATGGCAGGCATCGTGATACGTAGCGGTAATCGGTAAGGGATGTTCAGGGGAAATCGGACCGAGTTCCATAAGAAATTGACTAATATCTTTCGCTTTCGCCGTGAACTCTTCCCCTTGTTTGGCTAAGGGGGTATCATGGAGTAGATGAGCATAATCTTTAATCATGGCACCGCACCCCGCTGCGTTGATAATAATAGCATCCAGGTCGCCGGGCTGTTCAAAATTTTTGGCGAAAGCTTGGCAATTCTGCATGGCCAGTTCTTGCGCTTGTTCTTCATGAGCGGCATGATAATGCAGGGCACCACAACAAACCTGTTGGCGCGGAATCCAGACATCGCAACCGTTTTTTTGTAATACTTTCGCGGTGGCCAGTTGAGTTTCAGGGTAAATAGCATCGGCAACACAGCCTAAAAATAACGCAACGCGGGCACGCGGTCTCCCCTCGGCTGGCAGCCATTCTGGTAGCTGACCATAGTGAGCGGTCATGGAGGGGAGCATGCCGTACATTGTTTGCATCGATTTTGGCAGCAGAGATAACGCTCCCGATTTTCGCAAAGTCCAATCGATTCCGGACCATTGCATGAATCGAACTGGGGCGAGAGCTAATCGGGTCAGTAGCCGAGATGGGAAGATTTTCATAAGGAGGAAACGTTGCAAATAGGTAAGGCTACGAAACATTCGCCCGCGATCCAGATGCTCCATATGCAGTCGAAATGGCTCGATCAGCTTGCCGTACTGAACACCCGATGGGCACGCGGTTTCACATGCGCGGCAATTTAAACAAAGATCGAGATGGTTCTGAACATCTTGATTCAGATCGAGTCGCCCATCGATGACATTCCGCATTAAATAAATTCGACCACGCGGACTATCTGCTTCATTCCCCGTTTCTAGGTATGTTGGGCATGAAGCGGTGCATAAACCACAATGAACGCAATCTAAAATCAATTCGTAATCGATTTTTGGTTGTGGGCATGATATGTTTTGAAGGGTGTTCGAGGATTTAGAAGGGATCGTTTGTTCTGCTGTCGATGTCATTTCGGTTTATTCTTCTCTATTAGTATTCTTTATTAATTTCTGTAATAATCATTCATAAGAGGCATATTTTTCACGGGTCGCCAATTCGCTTATCGGCTTGGCATTTTCCCTAATGGCCTCAATTCTTGAAATATTCTATTCAATTATTCTATTCGCAAGAGAGAGAAAATCGATTTTTTCTCTCTCTTGCGATTCGAGAATAATATAGAAAAATCGTTTGGTTCGGAAAAGAACCGATTATCGGCTATACCAGGCAACCAGTTTAGCTAATTCTCCGCGCATCGATAAGATTCGAATAGCGAATCTCTGGCGACGATTTCCCAGATATTTATTAAACCCAAAGTTATCATCGACGACTCGTAAAGCCAAAGAAATAGCCTCTGCACGTGGTCGATCACAAAATACACGAGAGAGCCAAAGAATGGCAGGATAGGTCATGATGAGGGATTCCAGACCGTCCCAGAATTTAGCCTTGAAGTTCGTTGGTCCACAGAATTGGGTCGATTCCAGTTTGACAAGATAATAGCGCATAAGCAGAGAATCGATTTCTGGTGGGAGCTTCCCGCGAGGTTTTTCTGCATCTTGATAGGTTGTATAGGGCATCCAAGCATGTAAACGAGGAATTCTTCCTTTTCCTCGAGCGACCTTCCAAGCTGCCCAAACCAATGCCAAGCGGCCATAGCGTGAGATACCGCGATGGACCCCTGTATCTTTACGCCCATAAAAAGCACTTAATTGACGAAATAACAGTCGACCAATCCAACCCGGGGCAGGAACCTGTTCTGCGGGGGGAATTTCTGGTGAGATATGATCGACCATCAGAAAGAGGAAATCTTTTAATTTCTCCCCCGACATTGCAGAAAAATCAATCCCCTGGCATAGATTACAGAATAATAGGCATTTACGTAATCGCCATTCCACAGGCTCGGTTTGAGTACCGATGATTCGTCTTAATGCACGAATAAAACAGTCGAGATCTCCCCAACTAAGCTGTTCTTTTCCCTGTAAGGGGGGGGCTAGAATTTTTCGATAATGAATCGCTTCTCGTACCTCTAACTGAGCAGCATATTCGCGTAGATCTTTATCATGATCGTTCAATTCTCGACCAAGATTCTTCACTGCCGAAGGGCAGGCATAGCGCAAACCTATTTTCCAATGATCCCCGCCAGGGATGAGCATAAATGGATAGACCCGGCAAGCTAATGGTTTCCCCGCAGACCCGAATTTATCATGAATCCGGCAATACCCTTTCTCATTCAAGAAGACACAAGCATGATCTTCGCGATGATTTAGTGTCCAACGGCCACTCCACCAGCGATTCCACCAACGCCCAGACTTCGTTATCAGTTTAACCCCTGCTAACTCTTTGCTCTCTTCCCACTTTTGTGCCAAGATCCTTTGACGTTCTTCTTCCGTAATATGAATCGTGTATTCTCGGCAACAGGTGGAACAGGCCTGGCAATCCCAATTTTGTAGGACGGTCAGTGTTTTAATGGGTAATGTCATCTTCGGATGCTTTCCAATTTGAACTCAGTTCTTTTCCTGGTCGTTGGATATTTATTGGAAACAACTTATTAGTAACTTATTGATACCGATATTTAAAATCGACTCATTATCGACTTATTAAGCCAAAGTTCCTTGTCATTCTTACAGAAGAAATCGCGAGGAATCGCGGATTAGCCAAACTGTTGAATGAATGTTTCAGCTTCTCGATTGACCTTTATAAGTACATTAGGGATTATTCTTTATATTGTATCGTAATAATTTGAAAGAAATCGGACATGATAGCAAATCTGTTTAATCTTGATTTGAATCTCAAGAAAAATCTCTGGACGAAAATTATTCCCTATCGACTTGTTTTAGAGCAAATCAATAGAGATCTCTTTGAGTAGATCTTCTAAAGACTTTACCGCAGCACTAAAAGATAAACTTGCTTGTTCAAAATTAGTATGGACTGAATAATTTTGAAACTCTTTGGCGAAATAGATCGATCCCTTTTTCAGTTTCCCAATTTTCCCTTTCAAGCGATGAATATACTCTCGCCAATCCTTTCTTAAACGAGCAGGTTCAACCGCTCGAATGGAATCATATAATAAGCGAGGAATTTCCAACATTTCGTCGCTATCTTGAATATCATCCGCATGCTTTAAAAACGTTCGTATCATCCACAAATGGGCCAAAACCCCTTCGATCTTATGAATAATTTCTGGTACGGGAGCAGAGACTTGCTCCGAATTATTTGCGGGTGATTCTTGAGAAGAAATCAAAGAGGAATCGGGGAGTGAACTTAAAGTATCGGGTGTAGGAGAATCAGGTGTTGGAGAATTAGGAGTTGGAGAAGGAGTTAAGTTTGAATCTTCCGGCATTATTTTGGTACCAACATTCGAAATCTAGTAGGCAAATAGATTTATAGAAATTACTAATTGTATAACTGCTCATGCACTTGTTATGCACACTTTGCAGAAATCTTTTTGGCAGAAATCGTTATAAAAATCAAATAGAATAGGTAGGGCAAGTTATGCAAGGGCGAAATTCATTATTACAAGCCTACCGATTCTAAAAGTCAAGATTTACCAATTAATAAATATCTTATGGAATTTGGACACTCATTGCCAAGATAACAGGAGAAATTTTATCATGGAGGGGGATCAGTTCGATATTTTGAATAAAATTGGCTTTGGGAAGATCGATCGAAATCATCCGTACTTGTCCCCCTTCTTTGGTTGCGATGGCGAACGTGGAGCCTGGAACTTCTTCTTTCTTGGCAATATCTGCGAATTGCTCTCCGTTGGATAGATCGAAATCATCATGCGATCCATCCGAGTAGTGTAAGCGAACTCGCAAGATTTTTTCTTTCTGGTTATTCGTTGGAAATCCTTCCAGAGCGCCAGCCAAGAGAAAAAGTTTTTTCGGTGAAAGAAAACAGCTCATATTCGTTCCGGAATCGCTGTTAGTGGACTTGCGTAATACAAGCGCGTTAGGGGTAGATTGATCTTTGGGATCCAGCAAATCAAAAGTAACTCCCTGAACGAGCTGTTTACCCCATTGTTCGAGTGTCGCTTTGACCTCTTGCCCTTCGAGCAAGGTTTTCGTACTAATGGCATTGCAGCTATCTTCCAGTTTCACTTGGAAAATTTTATCGGCAGGAATGTTGCCACCCCCCGTTCCGCTACCGGGATTAGGAGCATTATTGACCGCATTGTCTTCCTGTTTCGCGTTATTATTATTATTATTATTATTGACTTTCACCGCGCCATTATTTTCGATTGTAAAGGCGAAGAAGGTAGGAGCGGTGTTGTCGTTGGTGTTTTTGATCAGATCCATTTTTTTGATGGGAGTCCCCGGCTTTTTAGGTTCCAACGTCAATTGGCGGATCTGTTTTTGATTAGTTGTCATGAAGGCTAGTTTGGATTCAGGAACGTCATAGCGTTTGATATAGTCGGATAGGTGAATTCCGTTTATTAAAGGATGATCTTCTATCGAACCGTCTTCGTAAGTCAATCGCACCGTGGCAGAAACACTCCCTTTATCGCTGCCGCCTCCTTGAAATTTGCACGGCCAACCCCACCCACTAATCCCCCCCAAAATGTGAATCTTTTGGGCGGGGACATTGACAGGGATCGTAACATTCGTGGGATAGAATTTTGAAAATTTAGAATAATTTTCCACATGCAGAACGATGATGTTTTTGGTCTCGCCTCGATTGGGAGAAATCAGATGATAAGGAACCCCATCGACCGTTACCTCATCCCAGTTCGATAATTCAAAGGTGTCGTTCCCATCGGCAGCGTATACCGGTTTGCTAGTGCAAGCAGAAGCTACATCGGCTATCGATACAAACGTAAACCGCGGCAGTTTTTTCACTGGTTGCTGTTCAGGAATATTATTAGATTTAGTAACGGATGGATTCTGACCAGAACCTGGTGGTTTACCCTGATTCGTATTGCGAATCTGATCAGGAGGCGTATTTGCGGCAAGGCTATTATTTTTAGATGACCCACCCAGGAACATCGCCCCAATCCCGCCAATAACCAGTAAGAGAATAGCAGCAATACCTGCCAGCCAAAGTTTTGGCAAATTCATGATTCGAGTAGAGAGGGATTCTCGCGCCCCTTTTTTACCAGCTTTTTTACCTGGCTTAGAGCCTGATTTTGTTTTAATTTGTTGCGTAGAACGTTGTGGGGAGCCATCAAACATGGAGGTTGTCATCTGAAGTTCTTGACTATCCAACGGCATGCCAACCACATTCCCACTCGTGGGGGCGGGTAACCAAGGGCTTAAAGCATCGATAACATCTTCCGCTGTTTGATAGCGTTCGTTCCGATCTTTCGCCATCATTTTCGTGATTACGTCGATTAAGCCAGGGGGAACTTTCCCTTTCAACTTATTTAATCGCGGTGGTTCCGCGAGCTGATGCTGCATAATTTTTTGCGCAGTTGTTCCTTGAAACGGGGTATGACCACTCAGCAATACATATAAAGTTACCCCTAAACTGTACAAATCGCTTCGCTCATCCACCATCTCGCCGGTGCATTGTTCGGGAGAGATATAATCTACCGTTCCCATGATAGATTGCTCGCCTCTGAGCTTCGTTAATTGATCGCTTTCATCCACACAGGAACGGGCTAGACCCATATCGAGGATTTTTATAACCCCATCTTTGGTTAGAATTAAATTGGCAGGTTTTATATCTCGATGCACAAAGCCTTTTCGATGAGCGTGCCAGAGTCCCGTTGCAGCTTGGGCGATATAAGAGGCAGCTTGGGCAAAATGCAATGCCCCTGTTTTTGCCATCAAAGATTGCAAGTCGCTCCCTTCAACGTACTCCATAACCAGAAAGTGCATTCCCCCTCCCTGATTTATATCATAAAGACGGACGATATTGGGATGATCCAATGCCGCTGCTGCTCGAGCCTCTCGGTAAAATCGATCAAGATTCGCTTGGTCTTTGCTGTGTTCTTCGGAAAGAATTTTTAATGCGACTTTTCGTTGTAAGGTGGTGTGTTCTGCGAGATACACAACCCCCATTCCCCCTTTACCTATCGGTTGCAGAATACGATAAGATCCCATCAGAAATCCTCGTACCTTTCCCGCTAGTAAATGTTTGGCTTGAAAATTAGTAATCAAGCCTGCCTTAATCAAGGCCATTGCGCATTTTTGCGGTTCTTCTGGCAGTTCGCTTTCTCGAGGGAAATACTCTTTAAATTTCCCCGCATCTAGTACCCCAGCTTGTTGGGCTAAACGAACAAAATCATTACTCGTCGTCGGTGCTATCGGCATATTATTAACCCACATTATGTTAAAAATGAAATTCTTGTTTGAATATAGATCAGTTTTTTTGGATTTCAAAATATTCACCAAAAATTTCTTTTTCTGGAACTTGAAAATTGATGGGAACTTGTCTAAGAGATTAGTTTTTAATTCTTTAAGTAAACATTTTTTAAGCTGCGTTTTTAATTTCAACTCTTATCACATTTTTATCATCTCTGTAGATTCTCTTCTTGTTATTATCTTAATTCAGTTCCTAGTAAAAATCGTTCTGTTTGACCGCTTGTTATTCCAATTCCGAGTTTTTACCTACACAAGCTTTTTCACCCTTCCCCCTCGCATCTTAAATCTAAAATCCACAAAAATTCTCATCTTCCTAACTTCATCTTCTTCGGGAATCATGGGCAAATTCAGATATTTCTGAATCTCGGATCGATCGCGGTTCCGAAATTTTTCAAAATGAAGATGATTTTCTTTGATGGGAATTCCCAAATTTAAGTCGATCAGTCTAAATATATGGATAAATGCTTTTGAACATAATCACCAAAAATGAAGATGATCGTTGTCGATTCCCCTCTCGGGGCATTAACTTCATTTAGCTGGTTAGTTCCTTTGAAATTTAATAATTTTGCCTTCATTACCAGGAATCGATGATTAAAATGGCTAAAAGGACCAAGACTGATACCAATCGGCACCGCAAAAATCCAACTTCTGGATCCAAAATCGACCTCAAAAAATATTGTCTTGTTTGCCAGAGACCGTTTGACTGGCGGAAAAAATGGCGATTGTGTTGGGATGAAGTCAAATACTGCTCCGATTATTGTCGGAAAAATCGAGTATCTGGAGTAAAGAAACCATAGATTGCCGCGGTTGTAATCGTTCGAATAATCCGGTTTCTACCTCATTAATTAGTTGTTATTTAATACTCTTAAGTTATCCAAAAAAATCAGGATAGTTGAGAGATCCTATATCCTTTGGGCCTGCCGAGTTATAAACTAATTTCTTGGCAATTGAACCCGATTGTATGTTTATGAGAATATATGAATAAAAACCAGTCAACAGATTTATTATTTGAGCTATCTAAACCCGGCAGGCGATGCCACCGACTTTCAATGTGCGATGTTTTACCATCTGCTGCTATAAAGTCCTTTATTCCTGAAAATCTGCTTGCAGATCAACCCCCTCCCTTACCAGAAATTGGGGAGATCGATCTGGTCCGCCATTTTAATAATCTTTCTACTCGGAATATGTCGATCGATACCAATTTTTACCCACTTGGATCTTGTACCATGAAGTATAATCCCAAGCGGCATGAACGATTAGCGAATATTTCTGGGTTTGCCAATCTACACCCTTTGCAAGATTCGAGTACCATCCAAGGAATTCTGGAAATACTTTACCGGATGCAGGAGTATCTCAGCGAGATTTCGGGATTAGATGCCTGCGCCATACAACCTGCTGCAGGGGCACAGGGAGAATTGAGTGCTCTTTATGTTGCTGCTGCCTATTTTCGTGATACCAATCAAACGCATAGAAAACAGGTTCTAGTTCCTGATAGCGCGCATGGAACGAATCCCGCTAGTGCTGTTCTCGCAGGCTTTGAAACCGTGCAGGTGAAATCGGGGGGGAACGGGCTGGTCGATCTAGACGATCTTAAAAAGAAATTATCTGATAAGTTAGCAGTCTTCATGATCACGAATCCCAACACATTAGGCCTTTTTGAGCATCAGATTGGTACCATCACCAAACTAATTCATGACCATGGCGGATTAGTCTATCTGGATGGTGCTAATATGAATGCTATTCTGGGCATTACTCGGCCTGGGGATTTTGGCGCTGATATGCAGCATTATAATGTCCACAAAACTTTTACTGGTCCTCATGGTGCTGGTGGACCAGGTTCCGGCCCGATTACAGTTCGCCAGTTTCTCGAACCTTATTTGCCATCCCCCGTAGTTGTTCACCGTAATGGCAAATATCTCTTAGATGATCAACGCCCCAAATCGATTGGGCGTGTTCGTAGCTTTGTTGGAAATATTGGCATTCTCTTCCGTGGCTATGCCTATATTCGCTCGCTTGGGCCTGATGGACTGAAAGCGGTCAGTGAAAATGCAACTCTCAATGCCAACTATCTCCTAGCGCGAATCAAACAGGTCTACGATGTCCCGCATGGCGACCGTTGTATGCATGAGTTCGT
>JAKBAI010000096.1 GCA_021809185.1 Planctomycetota bacterium | reverse complement strand
AATAGAACTTTCCATCCCCAGAACTCGAATTAAAGTTTTATGCAATTTTCTACATGATAAGTTTGTAAATATGCTTGGATGACTTCATACTCCACCAAAACGGCTTCAATCTGTTTGCCCTTCAAAAACCATTCTTTTATATGCTCATCTATTTAGAAAGTCTAAATTTGATTCTTCTAAGAGTGAAAATGAACAAGTAAAATAATTGATTCGTTGTTTGCTATTTCTAATAGAGATTTTAAGACGATTGTTTCTAATTGAAAATGCTGATATTCAGAGTGATTTTGTATTATTAGTTCATCATTAGTTGGATGATGAAAATTCCGTGCGATTCGTAAGATTAAGAGTAGTGTTAAAAGTAAAGTCAAAATCGTTCGCTGTTCAAATTATCGAACTATGGACAATTCTTTCTATTTTGCCGACGAAGTTATATTTGAATAATAAAATAATCGTCTTTGCAATCATCTTTCTTTCAACTTCTTATTCTCATTCGCCCCTCTTCAAGAATCAGATCTTCAAGAATCAGAATATTCCTTGACGGGAATCATCATTCATCTAACTAAAAAAGATTAAATACAATCCATACTCCTATTTTTGCAAGCAACTTTTTGCCAGCGAATTATTATTTCTTTTTCAAACGAATCAGGAGTTTACCTATGGAACAAAATTCATAGTCAACTCTATTTTCATTATTCTAGCCATATTCTTTAGTGAATATTAGCTCTATCGAATATTAGCTAATTGATTCCATTTCTGAATAAACTACTTTCTCTGTTGTTCTCAAGCACCTTGAGACTTGAGAACAACAGAAGAATAATTTAACAGTTCGACATAACAATAATGGGAGCAGGTTGTTCCGATTGAATCGCAGGTGTTAATTCTGGAGAACGAACAGCTTGTTTACTATGAACAATCGTATCAGAAACGGAGTCGGGATTATTTTGAGCGTTCCCCAAATCGATTACTGAATCTTCAATCGAAGTGCTATTGACAGGAATATCAAAAAAGGCAACACGTCTACTGTGAATTTCAGCACGATCTACTGAAATATGTTTAGGTGCTTCGATACCGATTCGAACTCGATCTCCTTTGATCGATACGACCGATACTTTGATATTGTTGTTGATGATGATTTCTTCACCTGGTTTGCGAGATAAAACTAACATGGGTTGTACCCTCCTTGGAAAAATCTTTTACTTAAGATATAGTTACTTAAAAACAATTAACGGAAAGATTCACTTTATTTGCTTTTAATTTTTGTATATTTTCTGGACTTAAGTCTTTTTTAGATTAGTCGACAAAAATCCGTTTTTTTTACTTTAATCTTGTCAATTTTAACAAATTTAATAAATCTTCCCTAACACATTTAAACACTAAAACTATTCACCTTGTTATAAAGTATTATAGTGCAAACTTGAGGCCAATTGCTATTTCTTGTCAAAATTATTGTAAATATTTTCTAAATTTGTCAATTTTTCCATTTTTATTTTACCTAAACTACCTAAATTAACGCATATTTGTTTCTTTTACATTATTATTGATATGCCAATGGACACCAATTTTTTATCATTTTGTGTAAATTGTTATTCAGCTGTGTCAAAATTGCACAAAACTATTCTCTCTGGGATGTATAGGCAGAGATTGATAATTAGAGCATTGAAAATTATTCATTTATAAAAAATCCGGCGAATTCCCTAAAGAGAATGAATGCTCGTATTTAAATACAAACCGTTTAGAGACCCCAAAATAATTAACGACAATTATCAATTTACATGAGAAAATATGTTCTTTAGAACCCAATCGTAATAAATAAATCAGATAAGATAATCCGTCGAGAATAGATACAAAATCCTCTTGAGATATAACGAGCGAAAAATATTGGAGAATCAAACAATTTCGTATGATTGAATAGCAACAACGTTTCTATTCAATGATAAGCGAATACGATCAACTACTATAAAAGGTAAACATGGAAAAGAGACGATTGGGACGGACCGAACTTCAAATTTCGGCTTTGTCTCTGGGCGGAGCTGCATTTGGGAATATGTATGGCACCCTAGACAAAACCGAGGCCGAGGCCACAATCCGGCAAGCAATCGAGATGGGAATTAATCTCATTGATACCAGCCCGTTTTACGGCGAAACAAGATCAGAAACCGTTTTAGGCGAGCTGATTACCCCCCAATTAAGAAAACAGATATATTTGTGTACAAAAGCGGGGCGTCATAAACTCGATGTATTCGATTTTACTTCGGAAGGGATTAAAAATAGTCTGGATAAATCACTGCAAAGACTGAATACAGATTACGTCGATATTCTGATCGCTCATGATATTGAATTTTGCCCCGATTTTCAGCTAATTGTCTCAGAAACGATTCCCACACTCGAACAGTTGAAAAAGACAGGCAAGTGCCGATTCATTGGGGTCTCGGGCTATCCTTTAGAGATTTTGAAGCAGGCAATCGAGATTGCACCACTCGATGTCATTATTTCTTATGGCCATTTTACCTTGCAAAACCAATTATTGGTAACAGATCTAATCCCCTTGACCCATCAGAAAGATATTGGCCTGATGAATGCCAGCCCACTTGGTATGGGGCTATTGACATCTCAAGGAGCACCTTCTTGGCATCCTGCCCCAGAAAATTGGAAAGAATTAGTACGTTCTGCCGCGGCTTTGTGCCAGCAAAACGGTACCGATCTTGCCTTTCTAAGTATGCAGTATGCGTTTCAAGAATCTGCCATTGCAACAACCATTACAGGAACTGCTAAACAATCGGAACTGAATGAAAACTTTAGGGCCTTTATCACCCCCATCAACCGAGAACTTGTCAAACAAGTTCAGGCCATTTTAGCGCCGATCCTAAATCGTTCTTGGGCTTAAGCTAAGTTGAGCTAGATACAGGAATTCTAAGTAATTCCCCTGGATAATCACAAAGCACACAGGAAAACCTCAATAAAAGAGAATGGCTAAACCTATCTTCCCTTTACGATCAAATATTTTCGATATGGTGGCCTCGATCGAATTGACTGCCATGGAAAAATCTTTTGGGCATCTTAACTCGATGGATTCTGACCCGCTGCTTTGAGTCCAATATCGGTACGATAATGCATACCTGGGAACCGGATATACTTAATCGCTTCGTATACCCGTTCGCGAGCAGCTGACAGCGTATCCCCTTTTGCGGTTACTGAAAGGACTCGCCCACCGTTGGTTAAAATCTGATTGTCAGATTGGATCGTCCCAGAATGGAAAACTTTTACATCGGGGAGACGATTAACCTCTTCTAATCCTTCGATAGGCAAACCAATTTTTGGTTTCCCAGGGTATCCTTCGCTACAAAGAACCACGCTTACCGCCGAACGGGGATCGAATTGCCATTTTTCTTCTGGGAATTCATCGAGTGTATCATCCACAACGGCTTCCAGAGCGTCCAACAAATCACTTTGTAAACTGAAAAGCTGAGGCTGTGTTTCAGGATCTCCAAAACGAACATTGAACTCCAAAACTTTCGGACCAGTGTTGGTAAGCATTAATCCCGCATAAAGCACTCCTTGAAAGGGGCATTCGGTGATTTTCATGGTGTGCATCACAGGAACTAAGATTTTATCAACGATCTGTGCTTGGAGATGAGCAGTTGCGATCGGTGCCGGGCAATAAACCCCCATACCGCCAGTATTTGGGCCCTGATCGTTATCAAAAACTTTTTTATGATCTTGTGCAGGGGGAAGGAGTAATAAATTTCGTTTCGAAACGAGAGCGATACAACTCAATTCTTGCCCATCAAGTCGACGTTCGATGACAACCTTACGACCGGCTACTGGGCCAAACTCCTCTTTGGTCATGATTCGATCAACTGCTTGGTAAGCATCCACCAGAGAGGAGCAGACAAAAACCCCCTTGCCCGCAGCTAGCCCATCCGCTTTAACTACCACCGGGTAATCCCGAGAATCGATATATTTTCTAGCATGATCGGGATGCTCAAAAACTCCGTATTCTGAGGTGGGTACATTGGCTCGGTGCATTAACTCTTTACTGAATACTTTACTCCCTTCTAAACAAGCAGCCCGTTTAGAAGGACCAAAAACCCGAATGTTTCGTGCGCGCATCTCATCGGCTAGACCCGCAACCAGCGGGTCTTCTGGCCCAATGACAACTAGATCGATTTTCTTTTTTTGACAAAACTCGATCAGCTCTTGCGTTTGCTGAGGTTCGATCGGAATATTTTCCGCTTCTTGAGATGTACCTGCGTTTCCGGGAGCACAATAAAGTTTAGTCACTCTGGGAGATTGGGCCAACTTCCAGACCAGAGCGTGCTCCCGACCCCCTTTACCTATTACTAATATATTCATCTTACTTTTTCGGTTTGATTGCTGTAATGAATTCGCTGACCATTTTCCTGAACTCAATAGCTAAAGTTACAAAGAATTCGCTTTCAGACAAGTATCTGACCATCTCTTCTAGCTCTGCTTGCATTCGATCATGGGAATAATGAGAATTATAGGGATAGAAATACCAAGTTCACCTAGAAATAGTCAATTTAGTTGAGATTGAGAATCGCGAACTCAAGTATAGAGGAATTTTTTCGGATAGATTCGACGAGACCAGTACTAGATTATTGACAAAAGAATTATTCTGTAAGCTGAATGCCGCTTCGATTTTTCCATTCGCCGCGAAGAATCCCGTAGATGAGAATATCCCAATATCGTTGATAACGATAAAGAGCCGAACGGAGTTTCCCTTCATAAACGAGACCAATTTTTTCGGCTACACGTATACTTTGAATATTCTCGCTCAAAATCCGAACTTGAATCCGTTCGATAGGCATATGTCGAAACACATAGTCGATCAACCCTCGAGATGCCTCTGTTGCAATTCCTTTGCCCCAATAATCAAAAGCGATGTTATAACCCAATTCCATGCAGTTGCTATTTTGATCGACCCAGTGACAACCAATCGTGCCAATAATCTCTTGCTGCCAATCTTGCTTTAGAATGATTCCCAGAGGATCTACCGCCCCTTCCGCTTCCCGTTGCAACACATAGTGATAGGTCAGCTGGTGGGTATCCTCTAGGGTTAGATGCCGATCCCATAGGGTATAACGAGTCATTTCTGGGTTGGAGCAGAATCGAAAAATAGAATCGCTATCCGAAGCCCGCAGCTTACGGAGAATTAACCGTTCGGTCTCGACCAAAACAGGCGAAATAAAGTCATGATAAAGCAAGGGAGATGTGGTTCCCCTTGCTCTGAATTTTAAGGAATTCGCATCGTCCATTGAAGATTTTTCTGTATTCACCAACATGCTCCAATCACGAGAGCTATTGAGATGGCCCAGGAATTCGAGCATAAAGCTCTGTCCATTCGGCTAAGCGATCAGCCATCCATCCCTCGAGCTGATGCTCTTGATAACGCCAGCGCCAATTCCCTGTTGCTGTCCCGGGCAAATTCATGCGGGCATCGTTGCCTAGAGACAAAACATCTTGCAACGGCGCAATCGCATAATCTGCAACAGAACTCCAAGCGAGCCGGATCAATTTCCAGGAAATTTCATGGCCGTCACTGCTTAGATATCGGTGCAAATAATGCCGCTGAAATTCAGGTAATTGATGATACCAACTTTGAGTTGTATCATTATCATGCGTTCCGGTATACACCACCGCATTCTGTTGATACTCGTGGGGCAAGAAAGGATTTCTTGGATTATCAAAAGCAAACTGCAATACCTTCATGCCGGGCAACCCGAGTTCGTCTCGCCCTTCATAAACATCATCTGAAATCTCACCGAGATCTTCGGCAATCAGTGGCAATGAACCCAATTCTTTCTGCAAATGATAAAAGAACTCTTTTCCTGGCCCTTCGACCCAATGACCATTCACCGCAGTCGTATCATTGGGGGGAACATGCCATGCCCCGAAGAAGCCGCGAAAATGATCTAATCGAATCAGATCAACTTGCCGCAAAGTCGAACGAATCCGATCGATCCACCAGCGATACCCATTTGTCTTCATTGCTGCCCAATCATAATGAGGATTCCCCCATAATTGACCTGTCGGGCTGAAATAATCGGGAGGAACCCCTGCTACCGCTTTGGGACGAAGAGTGCCATCCAGAAGAAATAATTTCGGATTTGCCCAAATATCGGCAGAATCCCCAGAAACAAAGATAGGAATATCCCCAATAATTTTGATATTTCTTTGCCGAGCATATTCCCGGATTTTATGCCATTGTCTGTAAAATAGAAATTGCCCGAATTGATAATATCCAACTTCATCACTCAACTCTTTTGCTGCAAATTCAATAACTTTATTATCCCCTTCCCGCCGGATCAGTTCCCGTGGCCAGTTGTACCAATTCTGACCACGGCGGGCATTTTTCAGAGACATAAACAACGCATAATCTTCCAGCCAATACTTCTCTTCGCTACAAAATAATTGAAAAGCCTCTTGCAACTGCACGAGCTGCCCCGATCGTAACCGATCCCAAGCATGGCGGAAGAGTTGCCGTTTCCAATCAGTGACCCGATCATAATCGACAAAATTCGCTGGAAACCCAGGCTCTACTATCTCTTCTTTGGTGAGAAGATTATCCTGTAACATCATTTCAGGACTAATTAAATTGACATTCCCAGCGAAGGCAGAGAAAGATTGATACGGAGAATCTCCTAGTCCTGTCGGTCCAAGTGGTAATATTTGCCACCAGCTTTGCTTGGCTTTTTGCAACCAATCTAACCAGCGGTAGGCCGCTGAACCAAAATCACCAATTCCGTATGGGCTTGGTAAACTAGTTGGATGCAATAAAATTCCGGCAGATCGCTGTTGACGATGTTGTTTCATCCTGTCTCCCTTTTTTTTGAACCCTTCCATCCTCATCTCTTCTATCATTCTTTTATATTAGTTTTCCAATTTTTTGCCCTATTGGCAATCTCGACCCCCTTGTTTTCAACATCAACATTCTGTTGAAAGCTGAATATTTTTCTCTCCATTTGCAATTTTCTTTGAATATCGCTTTGAAAAGTAAGAATTTGCGGGAAGAATCGGAAATCATTTGACAGTTTTCAATCCGCAATCTAAATTTTACTGGATTATTACCGATTTATTATAATTTCAAATATGCTATAATATTAATTAGAATATCGTAGAGTATTTACAGGGGGACCGATGGCAGCCTTGCAATTTTTCAATTCCTCTTCGCGTTGGCGCTGGGTAATGAAAACAATCGATCTGTTGGTTATGTTGCTCCCATTAATCATGCTCTGTTTGATAGGGGTTGATCAACCTTCCCTGAGCAAGTGGTTTATGTATGGAATGATTTGCGAACTGGTGATCATTGTTCTTTTGGTTCAATCCCAAGGAATTCAACAAGCTAGTTTTCGTCGCAGTACTCTGGTTCCATATCTTATTTCATTGAGTTTGATCTGGATCATCGAAAAAAACGAAAATCCAGTTTGGAAAATGGAAACCTTTCATTTTTATCAGGGGATTTTAATGCTAATCCCTCTGACCTTACTAACCATTCAGGAATTGTCCTTTGCTAGTTATCGTTCGATAATCCAGGCTCATCGTTTACTCCATCGAATTGCGAATCGAGAAGAATGGCCAAGTACCTTAAGCGAATGCAAAAATATTCCCGAAGTCCAGGCGGTGCGAGAAGAGGTCCGTGATGATCCATCCCTAGTATTAATGCTACTGATCCATCCGAAAGACCAAGTTAAAATAGCAGCTTTAGCGATTTTGCAATACCGCAAAGATTGGAACAAAGCACATGCAGAGTGGGTACTAAACTGCGCTCGCTATTCTCAAGATCCGTATATTCGTGCTACAGCCCTGACAGCGCTGGCCAATATCAACCATAGCTCCATTATACAAGCAATGATGTATTATTTACGTGACCCTAGCTCAGAAGTTCGGCGAGCTGCCGCAGCTAGTTTACTTTGGGATGGTAGGAAACGTTGGCTTATAATCCGTAATGCCATTCGCAGCTATCTTTCTGATCCGCGCCAAAGTTCTGATGGTATTTTACCCTGCTTCCACGAACTTTCTGATGCAGCTATTAACGATTTGACCATTTGGTCAGGTGAGGCAGGGGTTATAGGCAGAAACTCTACTGCTGCTCTCGTGGCCTATTATAACATGATCATACGCGAAGAAGAATCCAGTTACCTGATTGACCATATGTGCAAACGAATAATGGATGGTTCTATCCCTGCTGTCATTCGCGTTGAATTAGCTAGTATGCTTACCAGTCGAAATCTATTACCAATTCAAAATTGTTATCGATTAATTGAAGACCAACAACCGACTCCATTACGAATCATGGCTGCTGAACAAATATTGCTTCAAGGAATAAACGAAAATGTTCTGCGCATCCTACGAGAATTAGCTTTACAGCCCAATCGGCATATCGCCGTTAAAATTGCTAGCGTTGTCCAACGATGTATCCATGTCGATATGGGGCTTACTCTGGGAGCTCCGCTACCCGATGCACGTAGTCGTCAGGCAGCAGATGTTGCTAGACGAGTTGCCGAATGGGCCAACCAAAATAGTGGCACTTCGGCGATGAATGAAGGTATGGACCCTATTCACTATTCTTCTACTCGCGAAAATATCTCTATTTCTATAAAACAGGAAGAAATAGATGCTCAACCGCTTGAAGAAAAAACTAATCTTTTCGATCAATCCAAACTAATGGTTAATCGAGTCTCTCCTTATTTCGATTAGCTATGTTGTCGATTAAATATCCTCATTGAACATTTCGAATCTTTTCCTGAATCAGATAAGAAATCCAAAAAAATAAGCAGAAAAGCGATCGCTTTTCTGCTTATTTTTTATTGAAATCCACTTATAATCAATCGTTATACTCACCTGGCATAAGCCTAAAAAGTATTAGCCTAAAAAGTATTAGCCTAAGAGATCACTAATCGGTGTTGGATCATCCAGGATATTTGTTGGTCTGCCAGTAAAATCAGTGATTTGCAGTTTTGGATCGATACCGAGCACCTCATAAACAGTTGCATGGATATTACAAGGGGTTACTGGGCGATCTTTCGGGTTTTGCCCCAAGCGATCGGTTGAACCATAAAGCATACCGCCTTTGACACCGCCGCCGCCCATTAAACAGAACATCGAATTCCCCCAGTGGTCACGACCAGGTGTCCCCATACTCATAGGTGCCCCACCATTTCCACCATCATTCATTCGTGGTGTTCGACTAAATTCGCCGCACAATACCACCAGAGTCTTTTCTAACAATCCGCGGCTTTCCAGATCTTCAAACAAACTAGCGACCATACTATCTACCTTGGGTAAATAGTTTTCCATGCCCGATTTGAGATTCCAATGATGATCCCAACCACCCAAATGGATCGTAACAAACGAACAACCAAATTCAACTAATCGCCGTGCCAATAAAGCACTCTGCCCCCAATCATGCCGCCCGTAACGATCACGCAATTTAGGATCTTCCCGCGAAACATCAAAAGCATCACGGGTGCGCGGTCCAGCGATATAATCAAACGCTTCCTGTGAAAAATGATCCATTGCCTGTGTGGTATTCAAGCGATCCAACGTTTTACGCTGCGAATCAAAATGCTTCAACAAACTCCGGCGATCCTCTAATTTACCCAGGGTCAATCCCTGAGCTAGATTGAGATTGCGAATCTGAAAATTGGCAGAATTAGGAGTTTGAATCGTTTCAAAGGGATCGTGCTGAGCACCGAGAAAATTCCCGCCAAAGTAACCCGGTCTAATCCCGACCGACATCCCATAGGGTATCGCTACATACCCCGGAACATTTGGTTGTCGACTTCCGATTTGCCGATGCACAATAGCACCAAGCGATGGGAATTTACCTGGGATCGAAGCCCCTCCCACCCCCATATCCTTACTGGTCAACATTCGGTGAGCACCCGCAAAATGGTCTCCAGTGTTATGATACAAAGACCGAACGATCGAAAATTTATCGGTATGTTTTGCTTGTCTAGGGAACAGCTCGCTGATCTGGTAACCAGGTACCTTTGTTGGGATCGGTTTCCAGATTCCCCGATACTCCGCAGGAGCCTCTGGCTTCAAATCGTATAAATCCATGTGAGATGGACCACCATCCAACCAGATTAAAATTACTGATGTATCCTTGGTTTTTTCCGCTCCAGGAATCTTTTCTACACTGCTGTTCGTACTCGATCCTATGGCTTGATTTGCGGATAGCCCTAACCCGCATAACCCTGCGAATCCAGTCGCTCCTATTTGCAAAAAGCTTCGACGGGATACCCCATCACAATACTTTTCAGTTGTACCTAAGCCGAGCTGAAACATATCTGAATTCCTCCATTTATTTATTTACATGGATTCAACTACCAGAAAAATACATTTTTCTCGCATTTTTATCCACTTTACATCACCAGAAATTATTTATGCGATGGATCTTTTTTCTCGCAAATTCAAAGATAAAGTCAAATTAGGATTTTTTGCAATTATCCAAGATTATATTTCAAAGTTTAGCATTAATGGGTCGACATTTTGAAATTGGCTTGAATATTAAAATCTTTAGCAGGTTTAGAATATAATTAGAATATAGTAAGTTATCTTAATTATCGGTTTTAGTATCCGTTTTACTAATGATTTAACCTATATACTCTTCAGAATTCTTGAAGCTGGATTGAAGAAATTATACTTTCCCTAAGAATTAATTCCGTAAAAATTAAATCTTAATTTAAATACTAGAAAAGGTAATTTTTAGAAAGCGATTAACAACAAAAATACATAATTAAGAAATACAATAAATTATGTAAAAAGGTTGCAATAAAAATTAATCTCAACAACTCAGCTATTTAGCAGTTACTGTATCTTAAACGATTTCATAAAAATGACAAGAGAAAATAATTAAAAAAAACTTATTTTTCAAAATTGGTAGATATACAAATCAAATTCCACCTAATTTGCCACGAATACGAGCAAAATCATCTCTTTTCAGTTCTGAAAAATCAGTAGTTTTAAGATTATAAAGACTCGACAAAAAATGCTTGAACTCGAATTTTTTTAATCTTGATAGATTTCACAGCTTAAAACTCATATTCTAATTATCAGTATACTCAGCATAAATATCAACAAAAAGGAACGGGACAATTTTCTTTGGGTCTGCTCTTTGTCTCCAAACTGAACCAAGTGCAAAGCTCTTGAAAGATAAAATCAGAGGAGATTAGAATGCAAAAGGAGAAATTGGATGAATAGAAAACCTGATAATTCAGAAAAAACAGATCATCCGCATCGTCGAACCATCTTAAAAGGAACAGTTGGGGCGGGACTAGCGATCGGCTTAGGGCTAGAGTCGCTAATAGAAGGAAAATCAGAAGGAAAATCAGAAACTGGGGTTCAAAACGCAAACCCTACAAACCAAAACGCTAATCCATTGGAGAAAAGAACAGTGAAACTCAAAGGTAATATTAAGCAGTCGATTGTTTACTGGTGTTTTAATTCCGGCGGCAGTAAATGGGACGCAGAGCAAATGTGCAAAGTGGCTCATGACCTTGGTTGCGGCTCGATTGAATTGATTGAACCACAGCATTGGGAAACCTTAAAGAAACATAAGCTCACTTGCGCGATCGCTCCCAACGGTATGCCAGGGGCACCATTCAAAAAAGGTTTTAACAATACCGAATTTCATGCCGAAGTTTTAGCACACACAAAAGAAACTATCGATCTGTGTGCAACAGCTGGATTCCCTAATGTGATTGCGTTCACAGGCTACAAATATAAAGATCCTGATAATCCGAAAAGCGGTGAAATTAGTCGAGAAGAGGGGATGAAAAATTGCATTCAAGGATTGAAACAATTGATGCTTCACGCCGAAAAAAAGAAAGTGACGGTTTGCATCGAACACTTGAACTCGCGTGATAGCAGCGATCCTATGAAAGGGCATCCAGGCTATCAGGGGGATGATCTCGATTTCGTTGCCGAAATCATTCGCAAGGTCGGCTCCGAACACATGAAACTGCTCTTTGATATCTATCATGTTCAGATCATGCACGGCGATTTGATCCGCCGAATTGAAGAATGCAAAGATATAATCGGCCATGTGCATACCGCAGGGAATCCCGGTCGTGCTGAACTGGATGACAACCAGGAAATCAACTACCCTGCGGTTATTCGCAAATTGATCTCGATCAAGTATAAAGGTTATCTAGGCCAAGAATTTATGCCGACAAAAGATGCTTTCGCTGGCCTCAAACAAGCAGTCGAACGCTGCGATGTCTAAAAGGTTTGGATGTCTAAAAGGTTTGGATGTCTAAAAGGTTTGGATGTCTAAAAGGTTTGGATGTCTAAAGCGTTTGTTCGAAATAGCTTATTAATCACCTATGCACATGATTTTTCTTAACCCTAGAGAATTCATGTGCAATTTTCTTTGGTTCAGATCTTTAACTCATATAAAGATCAAGGCAACTTTGATAGGAAAACGATGAACTCGATGCAGGACGAACTTTTTTCGGTTGCAGGACAGATCGTTGTAGTTTCTGGGGGGAGTCGTGGCATTGGCTTAGCCCTTGCAGAAGGTTTCTTACAACGCAACTCGACCGTGATTATTACTGGCAAAGACAAAAACAATTTAGAGAAAGCACTGGAAGGATTAGTTAAACTCAACCAAAAAATAAATGATCATTCTGGTGCGAATGAAACAGGAAGCGTTGACGGTCTGCTTTGCGATGTTTCGGATACCAAAGCGATCGACACCACAGTGGAAAAAATCATCAAGAAATATGGCCGCATCGATACTCTGATCAATGTTGCCGGGGTCAATCGTCGTAAACCGGCACTGGAGTTGAGCGAAGCCGATTACGATTATATCATGAACATCAACTGCAAAGGGGCTATGATGTTCTCCCTAGCGGTCGGTAGACATATGGTAGCGGCCCGGAAAGGGAGTCAAATCAATATTGCATCGCTCAACAATGATAAACCGGTTTTGGCGGTAGCCCCTTATGCGATGAGCAAAGCAGCGATGGGACATATGACTCGATCCCTGGCCATGGAATGGGGTCACCATGGCGTGCGTGTCAATGCCCTGGCACCCGGCTTTATTCTCACCGACCTGACTAGAAAATTATGGTCGCAGCCTAAAATGCAAGAATGGGGCATGCAGAATATCCCCCTGAAACGCCTTGGCCAACCCGGCGATATGATCGGTACCGCAATCTTTCTTGCTTCCCCTGCATCGAACTATTTGACTGGGCAGGTGATAGTAGTCGATGGGGGCTTTACGGCAGGCTTCAACTGGCCGATCGATTTCTCACAACAATAAATTAGGACAAATAAAGAGACTGCCCCGAATTCAGAACAATTATCTATTTTAGGGTTGGTACTATTTATTTGCCACGGAGATTGGTCAAAGAATGGAGTACTTGGGAACAACTTGGGATCATGGGATGATATTATTTAATTTTAGCCACAGAGAACACAGAGAAAATAAAAAATCTTACTTCGTTAGATCACCAATTTTCTCTGCGTCTAAATATTGTAGCTAAAACATTTTGATTATCGCCCTCATCGACTGCCCCTGTTATTTTTCTTTTTTTTATTTTACCTTTTTAATCCCCGTCAAAGCCGCTGGTAAACTTTGGTTCGTCCACGAATGCTTTCCATAGGAAGTCGCAATTGCGGTTTTCGTCTTACCGATGCCATTGTTTTTCGACAAAGCGGATGATTCAGCGAATGCCGATAGACTTTTTCGTGAAGCTCTTTGACAATCTGAATAAGCTTATTTGCATCAAACTGTTCTAAGTTCGCTCGGATCGGCTTAATAAATATCTGTAATGGAATCGCCTCTTGCTCGTTTTCATTTTCCATATAATTAGGAGCATAAAATTGGATTCCATCAACCCAAAACGCCCCAATTTTTTGGAATAATTTCATTCGGGAACACCAATTCTGCCACTCCGGTTCATTCGATTTTTGATTCGCAATTTTGTCCAATCGATCGGTTTCGAAGTATCGATCTTCTGAATAATCGCTGCCCTCATCCATAACTGCATAATTATCTAATCCTTTGCTATTCTTATCCCTGTCTGAACCGATGGGACGCCGCGATTCCCAGATAATAAATGGCAACTCTTGTCCACACCGCTTTGCATCTTGCTCCAAAACAGGAAACAGAGTATTGCACAATAATTGTCCTACACCCCGTTTGCGTATCTGCGGATCTACCCCAATATACGATAAATACCCTGCCCAATCGGGTACATATGCTCCGTAGGCGAATCCGAGAGGCTTAGCTTCCTCTGTTCGTTCAGGACGACCTGGAACCACTCCGAATGGATCGATATTAGCCGTAGTAACCGTAAATAGATGCCGTTGCCAGTACTTCACGGAGTTCGTAATTACTTCATTTTGATTATCATTTTTCTTCTTTTCTTCATCATTTCTCTGCGCGATGGATCGTTCGATCCATTCCCAAGGGATCTGTTCTTCTAAAGCCTGTGTAGATTCATATAATTGGCGTACTTTTGGAAGAATAGGATTGGTCGAATCAACGATTTCCCAACATTTTTGCTGTAACATTTGCATGATTATTGCTCCTTTCCCAGTCGGTTTATACCAAACCGGGTTTGTGCTCTTACTATTATAGACGAGCAGACAAAGAAAAAGTGATTATGAAATAAATATTCACACAATCAAACAATCGTCAATATTTTGATCGGTTCAAGAGTTGATGTTCATGATTCGAATTCAAATTTCGATCGAGAACGGTATTAAATGCAAAACATCATTCATCGAAACAAGGGGACTCAAGAGCAAACTACCAAGCAATTTATTAAGCAATAAATGGGTGAAAATCAAGGGATAAAAATCTAGGGGCGAGAATCAAGGGGCAAAAATAAACGGGCGAGAGAAGTGCATTTCACCAATCGATTCATCTGAGAAGATTGCGGAAAAAGTGAATTGTCATTGCACATTAATCTTCGTAGCGGATATCATCTAGATAGAACACCGTTTTTTGCTGGTTCTGACCTGCTAGACTAAAAACAAATCCGGTTTGGATTCGCGTTAAATCCTTACCTGATAGATCGATGGTATATTTCTGCCAATCTTTGCTTAATTTCAATTTGTCTAATTTTCCCGAACTACTATCCGGATATTTTTTATCTTTACCAATAATCCCAAACGAGAATTGAACCACTTCGTTTCCCGATTCGCCACGGGCGAAGAAAGATAATTTTTTGGCTTTCGACAAATCGTAGCCGCCAGGTAAATTTCCCCAATTATTGGCAGGAGATTGCCAAACGACCCCCGCCCATTGGTCTGGGGCACTGTAGGTAACCTGAAGACAGGTTTGCCCCGAATGTGGATTTACTTTAGAAGCAGAGTCGATTTTAAGTGCTTGAGAGTTCCCCATCCAACCACTGGGGATATACGGTGGGGATTTGCGATCCGCTTCATCGTAAATGACAAAAGGAAATGTTACAGACTTGGCTTTTGGTGTGATTTTAGGAGCATCCACATATAAAGGGAGATTTGCGACCGCAGCGCCGCCATGGTTATCATGAACGAATACGAATAGGCGATATCCGCCCCCACCTTTCGGCATTCGTACTTTCACCTGAGGATGATCGCTATTATTGATATTTTGTAGAATCGCTTCTGGGAAGATTGGGGGAATCGGTTCATTATCGCCCCCAGAGCCATGTTCATTCGGATCGGCTTGGAGTACCCAGTTAATTTGCAATGGGTCATTTTCCGGGTCATGGCAACTCAACTGAATTTCCAAAACGGTTTCCGGTTTCACTTTTACTTCCCCTTTACAGGTCAAAGAATCGATGACAGGGCAGAGATTCACAGGGGTTTTCTCCGTCCATAATTTTTGCAGAGCATCAACAGCGGCAAGACGAGAACCATCAGGCAAAAGCATGCCGAACCAGGTTGCGGTCGCTTCTTGCTTATGCCCCCAGACAAAAGCATAGGAACCTAAACACATTCCTTGAGATTGTTGCACGGCACCAATATAGCCTTTACGGTAATATTCTGCTTTTTTACTACTCGATAACTCAGGATATGCCCCCCAGTCGTTTTTGCGTGATTCCCAGATTCCTGGTGGACCGAATTCGGTAATGATATACGGTTTGCTCCCTCCCAGCTTCTTATACCGCTGAGGGATCGAGGCAACTCCGCCATAAGAGTTGATTCCTATAATATCGATGGCGGGACATAACCGATGGATATTTTTGACGCGATCACCACCAATTTCAGCGATTACTGTCATCGTAGGATGACTAGGGTCGATCTGTTTTGCTGCGAGAGCAATTTTATTAATCGCGGACCATATTGCCGCATTATCCCCTTTTTCGTTTCCTTCCATTTCATTGCCGATCCCCCAGAGCAATACGGCTGGATGATCTTTGTATTTTCGAATTGCCGCACAGGCTTTCTGATATTGATCCGCTACCATATCGGCATTATTATAGTTGAAACCGTGCCGTTCATGCCCTAACCATATTCCCACACAAACGGTTAAACCTTTTTTCTGTGCTTGGTCCAAAATCGGTTCAAGATCGTTCACCCCCCATGTTCGAATCGAATTCCCGCCTACTTTTACCAACAAATCAAGATGATCCTTCCCCCCAACTCCCTTGATCTGATACGGTTTATTATCTCTTAGAAGTCGATACTCCGCGGATCCCCCCTTCTCAATTTTTTCTATTTTTACAGGGATCGGTCCTTGAGATTTTTGATCAGCAAAATCAGAAGAATTCATCGCAGATAATAGTAGAATAAAAATGGGAATCGTGATGGTGATCTTCATGGTTATGGTATTCATATTTTACTTTCTTATCAAGCGATCGAATCTAATTTCAAATCGTTGTTCCGCGGTTCTTTCTTATCTTCCTTAATTAGAAGATATTATTTTCGATAGCTAGACCAAATTTAGTCTAAGAATCGAGATAACGGTTATCGTATAGAATCCCCTATCGATTTCTAAGACTCTTTATTAAAAAATCACTAAAGAAGGAGAAGTCAATTAGATACGATGAAGTAATTCATCGCAGTAATAAACAAATTGACTAGCCGAACAAACAAAAAAGGCTTCTGCGTAATCTACGCCAACTTTCAAACCTCGATAACGGTTTAGACCCAGCGCAGCTTCGATATAATTCATGTTTTTCATCTGCGAAGCATGCAAAGAGATCGCTTGTCGCTTTTGTTCAATCACCGAAGAAATATCGATCGCGGTATTGGGCCAGAGGGGAGACCAAACCTCGTAACACCAAACTTCCCCTTTCCATTTTCCTTGTTGGATTGCCAAAGCAACCGCAGCGGTAGTCGCCTGATGATCACGGTGATGGTCGGTAGGAAATGGGACAAATATCGTATCCGGAGCCCAACCAAATAATATGGGGAGTAGAGACTCGGCCAGTCGATCTTCGTATCGTGGAAGTTTACCATCTGGAAAATTGAGAAAGTGAATTTGCGTAAATCCCAAAAATTGCCCTGCTGCTTTTGCCTCTTCTCTCCGAATTTGACTTTCATTGGCTATACCGGTTTGACTGGCATCGCCAGAAGAATCGGAGGTAAATACGACTGCCATACTACTACCTATCTGACGATGGAGCAGAAGGGTTCCCCCTGGTGCAATAACCTCATCATCCATATGAGGAGCTACTACAAGGATTTTACTCTTATGCAGAGTTTGCAGCTGAGTGGGCATTCTTTGGAAGATACGATACGATCGCCGTAAAAGTCTCCTCGCCCCCCATCGCCCCAGTTGACGGAGCCAATTCGATTTCTTGAACATAACAAATTACTTTAATATTTCTCTTTGTTTTAAATATCATTACCTATTCGAATTGATATGAGTCCATTTCAAAACGGAAACAAAAGAAATAAAAAATCTGGAAAACTCTACAGATTACCCACCAAATAATAAGAGAATTCTTTAGATTAAAATAATAATTCGTTCTTAAACATCGCAATTTCACTTATTTTCTGTTATAAAATAATTATTCATTTTACCAGTAAGCATAAATACGAGGGAATAAAAATGGGGGAACTTCAGCCACCAAGAAATCTCGATAGTGGTTATAAAGAGATGATCGCATGTCATTTTGAAGATGCCATGAATCTGGTGCGGCCCGAAGCGGCGGCCTGTATCGACTGGGATCAATATTATGAAATTCTCGATACAGAATGTCGCTATCAGATCGGAGGAGAGACCAAAACATTTGTTCTTGACTCTCTCATTCGAGTGCAGCAAAGGAGGATAGCTTCGCCCTTGCTGAGTAATTTCAGATCAAGTGTCATCATCAATAACGAATTCGAAGCGCAACAATCAGCAGATTTGGTGGAGCAGGCAGATGGGTACCGAGGTGGAATCATCGGTCGGTTCGGGGTCGAACCTTATCAAATCCTTTGGTTAACAGATGGGTCGCCGAGCTGGAAGGTAACC
>JAKBAI010000095.1 GCA_021809185.1 Planctomycetota bacterium | reverse complement strand
AGAAATAGAAATTGCATCGAGATTATTTTTAATCTCGAATCCAAAAAATGAGAACTTGAACCATTTTAATTTCGCTTCATACAATCGAATCAAAATCCCTCCATCTCCCGAAATCAAATTAGGAATTCGCGAAAATCATCAACCAAATATGGCCGATGTAACTATGATTGGCTTTCTAAATTGTTTGTGGATCGAAACACGGATTGGCAGATTCGGGTATAATGACAATAGGTTTGGCAAGGACTTAAGGAATTGTAAGATGAATTTCACCATTTTGCCGACAAAACATGAGCGGATTGCCATTTTGATTCAGCAACGAGATGTACAACCATAGAAATGATCGATCATAGAATAGATATCAACAGATAAAGGTAGTCCTATGAAAAATAGCCAGAAAACGAAAATACAACGTGTCCGATCCTATTTTTTGAGATCGATAAGATCAACCATTCTGATTTCTGGGATTGCTGGAGGATTTTTGCATTGTGGAACCGTTTCGATTCACAGTGATGAACCAATAAAATCAGATAATCTATCTAAAGACCAGAATCCCACCAAAAATATTGCCCAAAGCCCAGAAAAGGCGACCAATGCGGAGCAGTACGTGGGGCAATTGGTGCATCAGCTCGGCAGTCCAGTTTACCGAAAACGCGAAGCTGCACAAAAACAGTTAGCAATAATTGGGGAACCAGCCTTACCATTATTAAAAATCGCTAGGAAAGATGGTAATCTGGAAATTGCCAGCCGGTCCCGTGCGCTTATTGCCATTATTGAAGAAGAAAGTCGTATTAGAAAAGCACTGATCCCAACCATGGTTGAGCTTCATCTGAATAAGTCCCGTCTCTCTCTGGCCATTGATGAATTATCAAAGCAAAGTGGTATCCCCTTAAAACTCATTCCTAACAAAAATCAAAAAAAGGAGGAATTGATCACTTTAGAAACAGGAAAAGTTCCATTCTGGCTGGCTCTAGAAAAACTTTGTGAGAAGGCCAATTTAGTTGAGGTTGATGGGTTATTAGTACGATTTCCAGGCAGTGAAAATCAACTTTTCATCGATCCTGCTAGCCCATTCCCCAATATGCCCAACATGGGTCTAGGTCGTGGTTGGGGGGCAACAGCTCCTCTTTTCCCAATTGAGGTCAAACCAGACCCAGTCCTTGCTCCAGCTCCCCAAGAAAACAAGAAAAAATCGGTCCCCAAAAAATCGGTTCTCGAATCGAAAAGTTCCTCGGTGCAGAACGAAAACAATCTAGAACTAACGAAAAAGCTCAACGTATCAGAGAAAAATTCTGCCAACAACCCTTCTCAAAAATCGATAAATATACCAAATCTATCCTCAGCACAAGCTGCACCAAATCGGTCGGCATCGATTTCCAGTTCGGTTAAGAATATGAATAAAAGTGTGGGGGATAAAAAGAAACAAGCTAAAAAAATTTCTTCCGAATCCCTGAATCCGGTTCCTCCCCCTAAACCAGTTGTGGTTCCGATGGGGCCACTCGTTCAGGGAAACATTATGCAAGTCCAGGTGTTGGGTGGAGGAGGGTTTCAGGGCGGAGGGATTGGTAATTTAGGGGGTCTTGGCGGGGGGTTTCCTGGACTTATTCAGGGTGGACCTTTGGGTGCTCCATGGAGATCTCTAGGAAGTTGGAACGGAATTGGCAATCAGCCTCGAACTTCCACACCGATTTACCTCATGAAAGATCGCTATTGCCCCAGGCCAATCGAGATTCATGGTTCTGTTCGAGTTCGCGCTTTGCCCGATATTCTTCTTCCTAATCAAGCTGTTTATGCGACAAATACTCCCAACTCCAGAACGATTCACTTGCAAGTCCAAGCAGAACCAAATCGACCAATCGAGTTTGTCCAATATATTGACATTTTCAAGGCAATGGATGATCAAGGTCAGAATGTAAAAGTATTCACTCCCGAAAACAAAATATATACTCTTCCAGGATTGAATAATGGGGTAGTGCCGATAGGAAATTATTACCCCATCCTGCCTCAGGAGATAGTAGCTCCTGGAGAAAGTCCATTTGCTGTTCAGTTCGAAAAACCAGCAAAAGAGAGTAAAATGATCAAAGAACTTCGTGGGGAAATTGCTTTTTTCAGGCGATCCGCGCCACAAACTTTAGTTCGTATCGACAACTTTAATCCTGATCAAATCACGATAATTGAGGGTGAACATAACTGTTCCATGAAATGGACTGCCCTGAAAAAGTTAAGCGAAGAGCTATATCAAATCGAAGTAGAACTTACTCATCCTTACAATGTCTTTCCCAAACTTGAAGCAAAAGAAATGACTCCGGCAATTGAAAAACAAGATAAACGGATTTCGATTCCTAAAGCTAATAATTCTGCAATCCCACCCGTAGTAAAAGGTGTTCCCGCACAACCTCCTGTTCCTACTCGGCGGAAATCCCCCCGCGTTACTGCCCAACCAAATCTATTCGGCATCTCTCTGTTCGACAGCGCTGGTGAAGAACTAGATTTTGTACAAGCTACGCAGATATTTATTTTGTCTAATGATGGGATCAATCAAAAACAAAAACTTTTTCTCGTATTTAGTCGTTCCACAACAAATAAACTCCCTGCCAAACTCATTTTTCAAGGAACGTATCCTGAACAGGTCAAGATAAAATTCAAGCTGAATGATATACCTTGGAACAGATAATCGAATAAAATAATAAGGGTATTCGAAGATAGAATGGGTGTTCCTATTGAAGATAGGGAACGCTAGAGGAGATCCCAAGTGGTCTCAAGGTCTCAAGGTAGCCGATCAGAGAGGTTTAATCGAAAGAGTACTCAATAGCTTTTTAGTATAATTCTTCTGAAAAAATAGCGCATTAACCTATTATCTGACAAGCTCTTAGAATCAGGAACGCCTACTGCCCACTGCCTACTCTCCTTTGCCTGCTGCCATCTGTCTACTCTCCTCTCCCCGCCTACTGCCATCTGCCTCCTGAAAGTAGGCCGAATAAGAAACGTCATCCACAAAAGTGGTTTTTTACTACCATATCCTCTCAGTATTTAATAAGATTTTCTCTGTCTACTGTCTTTTCTCTGCCTACTGCCATCTGCCTACTTTCCCCCGCCTACTATCCCTAATTGATAGGTAGTCTGAGCGGTGAGCGGTTATTCGAAAAAAAAAAACCGGGTGGTAAATGTAATTACCCCCCGGTCTCAAAGATTTTGATTTATGAAGATCGATCAGAGATCAATCGAACCAGATGAGATGAATCGAATGAGAAACCTCATCTGGAATGTATAACTCATAGAAAAGTATAGATCTTACCTCACATGAGATTTATCATGAACATAGGAAAGATCTTCCTCTTCCAGATCCCCCGAATCCTTGACTAATAACGAATAGAAGCAAGGAACTACAAGCAGAGTGGTAACCATCCCTGCCAGCAATCCACCGAGGACGGCACGACCTAGAGGAACGTTTGCTTCGGAACCACGGGATAACCCCAAGGACATCGGAATCAAAGCGAAGAACGTAGCTAGAGCGGTCATGACCACAGGACGCACTCGAATACCTGCTGCTTTGACAATGGCCTGTGTGGGGGACAGCTTTTCTGCAATTCGCAGGTTTTGCGCGAAGTCGGTCAAAAGCACCGTATTCGAAACAACGATCCCGACCATGAAGATCATTCCCAACAACGACTGCACATTCAATGCCGTCTTGGTTACGAACATCATGGTAATGACCCCAACGAAACCGACCGGTACTGCCGACAAAACCACCAAGGGAGTTATGTACGATTTGAACAGAGCAACCATTAGGAAGTAGATGAGGGTAATAGCGAGGACCATACCGATCGCTTGATTGACGAAAGTTGATTGCATCTTTTCGTATTCCCCTGTCAAAGTGATCTTACTTCCTTTAAGGGTTTTCTTATCGCCTCCAGATAAATCTGGATCATAAGGATTCCAACCCCCATCGGCACGAGCAACCCCATACGATTGAACAATCTTCGTTACGTCCGCAGCAACGTGACCAAGGTCACGCCCTTCAACTCCCATAGTCAAGTCGATGGAGGACTGCAAATTCGTATGCAAAATTTCTGCGGGAACCGATAACCGTTCGATTTTTACCACCTGCGATAACGGAACCGCTTTTTTCTGTAATTTTCCTGCAATCGGAATATTCAGGATAGTCTCTAGCGATTTTACATCCTCCTCGCGGTATTGAACACCAACGAAGTACTGATTGTGAGAAACAGGATCGATCCAGAAAATACGTTTGTTGAACTGAACCGATGAACTGATTGCCGCAATAACGTTTCTCATAACTTCAGCAACGGTTAACCCCATATCGGCAGCTTTGGAGCGATCGACATTAATGAAATATTCAGGGTAATCCAAACGTTGTAAAATTCGAGGATCGACAACCCCATCGATCTGTTTAACTTCCGCAAGCATCTTTTCAGCAATCTTACGGCCTTTGAGAAGATCCTTCACAATAATACGAATATTGATCGGAGTCGACTTCCCAGAGTTCATCGCCGCTCGAATCAAACCACCAGCATCGAAGGCGAATTCAAATTGCCCAAAGACCTCGTTCTTGTGGACAGCGACAGGATCACTCCCATTTTTGCTATCAATCCCACGATTAAAATCTTTACGCAATAAAGAAACATATTCTTGTGCTGATTTACTTCGTTCTGGTTTAAGCTGAACTTTGAGTACACAGTCCATCGTTCCAGCATTGGGAGTGAAAGCAGCGGACCAGTCAGCAGTGACCCCGATTTCGGTCACAATGAGATCGAGATCGGTCCAAGGTTTTTCCTCTTTCTCTTTTTTGGCTCCTTCTTTTCCTTTTCCACCTTTACTCAATTCTTCTTCTGGGGGAATTTCGGTGCCTGGCAAACGGCAAACATCTTTGATGTGTTGTTCCACAACAGCAATTAATTCTTCCGTTTTGTATAATTGAGTTCCGGATTGTGCGCGAGCATAGATTTCAAAAGCTCCCGAATCGACTTCTGGGAAAAACTCTTGTCGCAAATTGACACCCAATGTTCCAATGGTTACTGCCAAGATGGAGAATGCAACTACAACGGTTAAAACTCTAGCCCTCATGACTAAATTCAGTACCCGGACATACATGCCAATCCCCACATTAATCACGGCTTCCCATTTAGCGAAGAGACCACCGATTAATGCAAACAGGAAAAACTTCTTCTTGGCTGAGTGACCATTACCATTATGACCATTATGGCCATTACCATTATGACCGTTGTGACCATTACCATGGCTTTCGTTCCCGAAAACGATCGCATCGGATTCAAAATGATGACCATGATCGTCATGGCTCGTGTGTGCTCCACCATGTCCATGACCAGGAGCATGTTCATGCAACCAAGCGGCACAGCGTGTAGGCACATACGAACGAGATAGAACATACGCAATGATCATGGCAAAGGAGACCGCTGCAAACATCGGTTTGAACAGAAATGTCCCCAGACCAGGCATCATCGCTAGAGGAGCAAGCACCAAGAGAGTACACAAACTGGCTACCAATTCCGGCATCGCCACTTCACTAGCACCGAGATAAGCTGCCTGTTTCAAACGTGCACCTAAACCGAGATGCCGGTGCGTATTTTCCAAACAGATAATCGCACTATCGACCATGGGGCCAATCGCCAGCGCTAGACCGGAAAGGGTCATGACATTAATGGTATTGCCCGATGTGGACAAGGCACCAATAGCACCCAAAACCGCAACGGGAATCGTGGTTACGGCAATGAAAGTCATACGCCATTCACCCAGGAAGAGCAAAATAACCATCGAACACAGGAAAGCCCCCAAAATCCCTTCTTCCGCTAGGGACTCGATCGCCTTGCTGACATAGATCGATTGATCCATAACCAGCTTTAGATCGACCACCGTTTTATCCCCGTTGATACTCACTCGATTGGTCATATCTTCGATACTGTTTCTAAGATTACCCACGACGTTCAAAGTACTCGAACCCAACTGGCGATAAACGGGGATGTATACCTGTTTACGACCGGGGTGTAATGGATCACCGACACGGACAATGTTGGTCTGCATAATAGCAGTATCTTTAGTTTTAGCTACGTCGCCAACGAAAACAGGACGTTTCCCTTCAAATTTGATCGGGATATTATCCATATCACTGGCATATTCGTATAAGGCATTCGAATCTACTGCATAGTCGGTATTCGCAAAGCGAGCTAACCCTGCTGCCAAAAACACGTTATAATCCTGAATGGCATTCATCACATCGACCAGAGTGAGATTTCTTGCTTGCATTTCCACCTGATTCACGTAAGCAAGCACTGTTCGAATTTTTCCACCATAAACAACGGGAGCGTTCGAACCAGGGAGAGCCATAATGAAGTTCCGCACTTCGTAACGACCTACGTCATACAGAGTTTTTTCGTCCGCAGAGGTACTGTTCAAGGCGATAAGACAAACCGGTACCGTGGATGTCGGATCGAAAGGAAGAATAACTGGTGGCAATGTACCCGGAGGTAGATTGGGAATAGCGGCAGAGGCGAGAGAGTTCGCCGCTTTCAAATCTGCTGCAGGATCTATATCATCGGTATAATAATTTCGAATGATACTGGCACCGATGATCGAACGCGATTCTTGAAGTTGAGTTCCCGCCGCTTGGCCCGTCCACCGTTCCATTCGAGCCGTAATATCTTTCTCGATATTAGTCGCGGACATCCCACTATAAAAGGTTAATACCTGCACGGCAGGGCTTCGATAGACTGGCAAAATATCTGCCGGAATACTACTCATCGTCAATCCTCCCAGGATGATGATGGTGAGCATCAACACCGTGATCGCGCGAGGATTGCGCAAAGAAAACAAGATCAAACCATTCATCGACGAACTTCTCCTCAGTGACTAATCTGCGCCATTTCCTTCTTGTAAATATACGCAAATATTTTATTTATAGGCGAGCAAAAAGAACTTTTGCTCGCCAGAAATTGACATTGTAAGTAAAATTAAACTCTTGGATTCAATTGTTTAGTTGAACGATTTCGCCGTTCAACGATTATCGAAAATGTTGTCTATTTTTATCGGTGTAAATCTTTACCAACCGATGAACTCACTTTCTTCATTTTAACAGCGGTTCCTTCAGCAACCGGTGCACTAACATGAACGATCACCTGATCCGTGGCATTTAGACCTTTGATAACTTCAACCGTATTGCCCGTATCCCCCCCTTCAGGTATTTCGATATCGACAACATGCACCACCCCATCACGGACAACTCGAACTTTTGCTTTGGTTCCCCCCGATTTGTCGAATAATGCTTCGGAAGGAATTGTAAAGGCACTTTGATTTTTCTCTCGCGCGATAACTCGAGCATTGCAATACATCCCGCGTTTAATTCTGCCTCCATAACTATCAATATCAAATTCGATACGCATTCGTCTGGTATCTATATCTTGAGATTTTGCAGATCGCGAAAAGTTAGCTTTGAAAACTTCACTCCCCAATCCCGGGAAGGTGAATTCCGCTTTACATTTATCGGTAATGTAGCCAACCGAATCATCCGGAATTTCAACTACCATACGCATCTTATCTGGATCTTCTACACTCAATAACGGCTTTGCTCCAGATTCGGTTGCTGCAGTAACAAAATCCCCAACTAAGAAATTACGCATGGTTATCACTCCCTTATAAGGGGATCTAATTTCAGTATACTTGAGCATTACTTCTGATTTTGCCAACTGCGATTTAGCAACCTCGAGCTGTGCTTCCGCATCTTTCACATCGGCTTTTGCTTGCAAGATTTTGTAATTGGATGCTTCGTAATCCAATTCCGCTTTGACTACCCCTTCTTTAGCTGCTATTACTGCTTCGAACGCGCTGTCGAAATGGTCCTGCTCTTCATCTTGAAGTTTGGCCTCAATGGCATTTTTCTTCACCAGTTCGATAATTCGATCTAACATCTTCTTGCGAAATTCTTGATAGAATTCTCGACTTTTCAAAGTCGCTTTTGCCAAATTGATCATGGCACTCTTGGCTTTCGATTCTGCAATAGCCGTTTGCACATATGCTTTCATTTGTTCAACATGCGCTTGGGCATGATCCACATCTGCCTTATCCTTCTTCACTTGCGCTTCTGCTTCAGGAAGATATATCTTGGCCAATAAATCGTTCTTATTGACCATCGAACCGATATCAACATTTTGCATTTCCAAATAGCCAGATACCTTGGCATACAGAACCGCACCATTTAATGTTAATACCGATCCTGGTTGGGTAATAACTAGTTCCTTGCCACCTGGAGTTGGGCTAATCACATCCGCAACAACTTCTTGTTTACTTCCTGATTTTTGCAGATCAGAACCTTCACTAGCGGGTGCTGCTTTTAGTGTTTTGGGCTTGTCCATCAGTATCACACTCGTTACCGCTCCCCCAACAACTACCAACATCAAAAGTAAAATCTTTCCCCATGGAGTACCTCTAGTACCACTAGAGCTACCACTGGGCCCCTTTGTTTCTCTTACGGAGCCTATCTGACTCATTCCGGGATTTTGCGCGGAAGATGGGGAATACGATATATGAGATTCCATATTTTTCCTCAAAAGTTTTATTAACTCAAATTGAATACAATAATCGATTATCCTAGTAATTTATTTCTCTTTCGGCAATTGCCATGCCGATTTCACTTATTGTTAAACTTTACCAAACAATTACTATAATTACTAGCGATTCCAGATAAAATTGACCTATATTTTCCAATAGAAAAAGTTGAATAATCGCGCGCTACCCCAATCGCTTTGTTAAACAATCAACGCAACGACCATTTTTTCGCCAACGAAGGATGAAGTATTTGTCTCATTCTTATCATAACGAATTAATTCTTGAGATCTGAATTGCTTGGATTTCAAAATTCTTCATTCACCGTTTTCTTGATTTCTAAGAAAAACGGATAGGAACATTCAAGCAATTCAGAGGATCTAAAATGAATTTTGTACGAATTTTTGACAAACTAATTTGGTGCAAATGAGGGAACAGGATTTATGTTCACAAGTCTCAGGTGCGATTGCGGACCCGTTTTTGTGCATCCATTTCAATCACTCCAAAGAGCTGTTCATGCCGAGCGATAGCGGAGTTTAACCCAACAAGCAATCGCTTCGCATTCGCATAATTCATGATGATACGTTGTTTGATCTGAATCGCTTCTGGCCCCTGTTGGGAGGTAGCGCCCGACAAAAAGCCAAAATCGATGACCATTTCCTCTAAATTTTCTGAAATGCGAGCAAAATTTGCATAAAAAACCTCAACATCCGCCATGTTCAATGACAGAGTAACCGTTTGTGTTCCTGCGCTGGGTAACGCACTAGATAACGGCGGTGGAGGATTCAACGGAATATTAGTATCTTCATTCATTAACAGTTTCCTTTCAAACTTATATTGTTTCCAAGTCTTTTTATCGATTCGCGGGATCCCTCCCATTCAGATAGAATACAAAATCCTCATTTACTTTCCTTCCTAAGATTCCGGATTTAATCTTTGGGAAAACCAAGCGTTTTGTGGATTCGATGTTCAAATGAAGTTTAATTAAAATTTATACTTTTTTGGAAATGGAGTTTTGTAACAGTTTGTGATTTCAGTTCAATAGAAGGGAAAAACAGAGGATCAAACAATGATTACTTGTTTGATCCTCTGTTGAAATATTACAGGATTTGTGAAAAAATAGACGAGATTAACTTGGCCCAGTAAATACGCTTATGAATTTACTAGAGGTCAATTGGAGGGCCAATCGATCTCAGGAATAGATTCCATGTTAATGGTTCAGAATAAATTCATTGGAATTAATCAAAGCCCAAAAAAGATCCTCAAAGAAACTTTTGTAAGCTTCGCGAGGATTTTTTTGATATTCTTCCGTCCGTTTCATTTCCAATAATCGAGCATTGATAAATTTTGTTTCGCTCGTGGCAACTAAAACTTTTTTCTTGCCACGAGTCACTTCAAATTTGAGGTTATCTGCTGTAGAAGGATGCCGACCAAGAGTACTCAGATACAGTTCATCAATCACCCCTTTTTCTGAATTGATTCCCTTGCCTGCATAACGGCGCATGGCACGTTCAACAGTGCTACTAGAAGGTCGAGAAATTTCGGTATTGATTTCCTTACCATTCATTAAGAGTAGAGCTTGAATAATAGTCCCATTGAAAGTGATTTCGTTTCCTTCATCGTCCCCAAAATTACGAACCAATTTTCTCATGAAATCATCTCTGAGCTGTTTTTTTTCGGCCCGGTCAGGGGTAGTATCTGCTCGAGTTGCGGTCATGATCGATTCAAATAAAACTTCAGGACTCATCGCTTTCAATTGCATTTTGGCAAAATAGGGATCTGCTTTCGCATCGATAGGTGCCCCTTTACCTGGAACAACTTGGGATGCTAACTGATAAGCATTGCTGTTGCAAATCCACTCGATAAGCAATTTACTATCGTATTTGTATCGTACAAATTCTTTGGCGAGAAAATCAAGCATTTCTGGGTGAACAACTTTATTGTGCCCGCCAAAATCGTCAACGGCTGGTTGAGCGTTCAATCCACGAGCAAACAAAAGCCCCCAGATTCGATTCACATAAGCTTTGGCAAAATTATCATGTTCTAGAACATACTTGGCCAGAATCTCTCGGCGTGATTGCTTGTTATTCAAAGGCAATCGTTTGAGAGGCTTATCTGGTTTTTCTTTATCCAGGTCAGCGAGGTCGCTTAAGAAAATCGGTCGTGTCATTTGGACAGTTCCTGAACGTTTTTCAAAAAAGACCTGCCCGCTCGCATTCAATGATGAATCATCTTTTAATGAAAATTGAACCGCTTCCATCCCCTTTTTCTTGGCATTTTGTGAAGCAGGTGTCGGGGTTCGATCACGCGATACACTCCGGAAAAAGGCATTGACCCCCCAAAAGTTTTCCTGGCGCCATTCAGGATTAAACGGATGATCGTGGCACTGAGTGCATTGGGTTTGAATCCCAAGGAACAATCGAGTTACTCGCGATGTAATGGGCACCGCTTCAAACGGACCATCGATCTGAGTTTTGTCACGCGGATTGGTATCCCCCAAATGGGCGCCCACGAAATTAACAGCAGCATTACGATTGGTTTCCCCTGTTGCGGTGATTAGCTTAACTACCAGTTCGTTATAGGGAACATTTTGAGTGAATTGTTCCTCGAGCCAAAGTTTCATTTGCTCATGATACATTGGGTGAACGCCACCACGTGTCATCAACCAAACCGTCCAGATATTGGCCATATGTGCGGCATTTTCTGAGGCATAATCATAAGTTAACGGTTTTTTGGGATTATTCGGGTCGGGCAATGGTTTACCCGTACGATGATCTTTCACAACGTATTTCGATTCATTTAATAATCGGTGAATCAAATTACTTCTTTTATTAGGTGATTTATCGGCTTCGAAATCTCTTACCTCATCGGAAGTCGGGATTCGTCCTATCAGATCGATAAACAATCGGCGCATAAATTCAAAATCGTTCGTTTTACGCACCGGTTTCAATTCCGCGGTTTCCCACCCTTTTGCAATAAACGTATTGATACTATCCGTTTGGGGTAAAATGGTTTGTCCCCATGCGCCGGTTGGGTTTGTCAACCCAAAAACCAGCAATACTGCTATCACACTTGGTACCAAAACAAACGAATATCGATTTCCCGAAACAGCTCTTTGATCCGTATCGATTGGATCAATCGTGTATCGATGAATTTCCTTCATATTTTGCTCTCTTTCTGGTCCCTTTTCAGCTCGATTTTTTATAAAATTGAGTTTTGTTTTATCTATATTTTAATCTGTTACGGATCTCCATTCAACAATAGTTACCCATACAGAATCATTTAACTTCTTACTCTTAACTAGTTTACTCTTATCCAGTTTTCTTAATTATTCGATTGGCGTCAGCAGCTCTATACAGTTCAAAAAAACGGTCCAAAAAAGCTTTGAGGTATTTCGTTTCTAATGAATCGATTTTATCTTTTGGGCGATAGTCTTTTGCTGATTCGAGAAGCAACTTCTCAGATAAACATCCTCTTCTATCCGACTTGCTAAGGCCTTCACACTCTTTTCAGTTCTCGATTTTTTGTTACATATTATTTTACTACATAGCTACTACTTAGGATTGAACCACCTAAATTGTGGTAAGTATTGACATTCTAGGATTTATTTTAAGCCTTTACAAATTCGTTTAAAGAGAATTTTTGGAGGGTAAAAATTCAATTCCTGGCAAGGAACTTTTTAGAAGGAAAATTGCCTTGCAATTATCCTCAAGAAATATATTTTTAACCAGGTTCCCTAGAAGTTTGCTATGTTTTTTATTTCCCTTTTAAATTCTATATTCGGGGGATTATTTCTAAAAATTTTGACGATTGAATGAAAAAATTAGTTCCTAAACAACTCCAATTAACCAATTATATCCTCAAATAATCCAAATGGTATCAATAAGAATTGATTCTTCCGAGATTGAATAATCTCTGGAATATCGGTCAATAATTTGTGACGCAACCATCATTCAAATAGAGGTCATATCAAAATAAGATGAGCCGATACGAACAACAACCGCGACGAGATCGCATCAAGGAATGATCTGATTGAAAGTCGGTTTTGAGATAATAATATTCGGATATAGCTAAAGAATATTGATTTGCAAAAAGCTTACTGCTAATCTTTGGGAATCTGAATGGATAATTCGTTGGCCATTAAATGGGCAATTTTTTGAGAGTTTTCATCAGGTTGTGCTTTCAGAGCCTGAACGACCTTTTGCCGCCGATCCGTACTGTGATTTTGATTCAGTTTAAATTTCCCCTCTAATTTCTCGATCGAAATACGGAAACCTACAATTTGTTCGAGCAACCGATCAACCATAACCGAAGTAGAGTCAAAACTCCAAGGTTGAGGCATGGTCTGTTCATAAAAACGTACGGAGCGCTGGACAATGTCCAGAAGAGCCACTTTCTCGTGAATCATCTCGATCGGCCCGTAAACATGTACAACTGTATAATTCCAGGTAGGAACCGTCCGTTGATCTTGGTACCAGCTCGGCGAGATATATGTATGTGGTCCAGTAAAGATCACCAACACCGTTTGGTTTGCTATTTCTTGCCATTGAGGATTTCCTTTGGCCATGTGGCCAATCAGGAACCCCTTTTCGCTGCTTTCATTATCTAACAAGAAAGGTAAATGCGTAGCAAATGGTAATTGGTTTACTAGAGATACCAGAGTACCAAAACTATTCTGTTGAATAAATGATTCAAGAGTCGTGCGATCGTTTTCGGCAAAACTCGGAGGTATAAACATCAGAAAAATTCCACGATCATTTCAGAATGATGAATAACAAAATTCGAATCTCATTTTAGCAAACGAAAGTCATAACCGATGTCATTTTATGCTGATCTAGAACATCTGGCAAACAGGTTTGTAACCAAGTAAATCGAAATGATGATAAAGATGATGAAATCAATTATTTTGCAATTGGCAAAAGCTCAAAAATCGATAACACCAGCGATTATTGAGTAAAGATAGTGACAGATGATCGATAATCGGCATACCATTTTGTTTGCTCAAACATATTGAGCTATTTTAAAAGTGTTGTTCATCAAAGAAAAGAGAAATAACTTTGGTAAAATAACTGAGGGAGTTTCTCAAAGAAACTCCCACTAAAAATCGATCAAAGTTGGAATCGATCAAAACTAGATCGGAGGAATGATATTTTTTGCAACACCAACCAGGACCAATTAATACTTCGGTAATTTAGTGCTATGTAGTATTATGAAGTATTATTCTTTGGAACGGCTCAGATATTTTCCTTCTTCGGTATCGATTTTAATGAGATCCCCCTCACTGATGAATGGAGGAACCTGAATCTTCAGACCGGTTTCAAGGGTAGCTGGTTTATATTGAGCTGCTGCAGTAGCCCCTTTCAGAGAAGGTTCTGTTTCAACAACTTTCAGTTCTACGGTTTGCGGGAGTTCAAAGTCGATCGGTTTACCTTCATAAACGGTAACACGAACGACATCGTTTTCTCGTAAATAGAGAATTCGATCGCCAATGAAATCGGCTTTGAGAGGCATTTGCTCAAAGGATTCGTTATCCATAAAGATGTAGCTATCGCCATCACGATAGGAATATTGCATTTCGCGTGTATCGAGATAGGCGAGTTCGACCTTATCGTCAGGCCGGACACGTTGCATGGTGATTGATTCTGTCTTCAGATTACGCAATTTCAATTGCAAGATCGCACGCCAGTTTCCAGGTGTATTCAGATCACGATCTAGGCATTGGTATAACAGACCATCTTCGCCAATGATCACCATCCCTTTTCGCACATCTATATTTTTTATCGAAGCCACAATCTATTTCTCCGTTATCATTTCCTTAGATCCAATTTCTTGATTATAAACATCTGAGGTATAATTGGAAAGAGGGTTCTCTAAAACCTATACTGTTTATCTGAAATTTTATCGGCCTGTTTATGAGCAGTTAGAATAATAGATAACCTGCTCGATCGGTTCAATTGTTCGAAAATTCAGAAAATTTCTCGTTTCTGCTCGTGTCCATTAAATAGGTGTTGCTATTCCCTTGATCGGTTGATCGATTCGCAAAAAATTGGCAAGCAACATTGGCCCCTCTAAAGTTAAAAAACTTTCAGGGTGAAATTGTACCCCATGAAGTTCATATTTCTTATGGCGTACCCCCATGATCTCCCCTTCTTGGGTCCAGGCAGAGATTTCAAAATCGGGATGTTGAAAACTATCGCGCTGAATGACCAAGCTATGGTATCGCGTTGCCTCAAATGGATTGGAAAGCCCAGAAAATACCCCTTTTCCATCATGATAAATCGGTGAAACTTTCCCATGCATGATGCGATAATTTCTTATCACTTTGCCACCAAAAACGTGGCCGATGCACTGATGCCCAAGACAAACTCCTAAAATCGGCACTTTTCCCAGCATGTTTTCTAGGATCTGATTCGATATCCCCGCTTCCAACGGGGTACACGGACCAGGAGAGATGACGAGATGTTGAATTGGCATTTTCTGAATCGCTTCCAGAGTGATTTGATCATTGCGAACCACCTGAATTTCCAGCTTGGAATCGATCTCGCCAAAACGCTGTACCAGATTGTATGTAAACGAATCGTAATTGTCTATTATTAATATCATTCTAAACGTATTCAGTAATAGTTTCGATGAACACCGATCGATCCAATCCCTAAGAAAGATCGTTAAAATTAATGGTTTTCTGATTGTGCTATATTATGAAAATCACCCATCGAGACATACTCTCTACAATCTAGCAACAATAATCCAGAAACGATTTATCTAAATTTCATCCGAATAAATCTAAAGGATGAACATTTCCCAAAATTTAGTTAGACCATAATCTACATTTTACAAACTTTTCGAAAATTTGCTGGGGCAATATAATACTCAATACAAACATTCTGCCTTTATTCTGACTTCTTTTATTTCACGATAGACAATCTCGGAGAATTTTCAAACTTTGTGCATTTCCAATCAATCTGGATGAAAAATATGGGCCAACCAAAGAATATCACTTTCAAGCCCAAAAACTTGCCGATAAAATCGATCAAGAACAGATTTGAATCGCTCGATCATTCACGGATGATTCACCGATGATTGGTTCACGATCAAGTCGCTCCATAAACATAAAACCTCGTCGATCCGATTGGAAACATCTTAAAGATTCGCTCAGCAAGAGATCCCTTGAAGCGAAATTTTCACAGCAACTCGAACGGACGAATCTCCAATTCTCCACTCAAGGTGCCATAATCGTTAACAGAATAGAAAATGATTCTTTCTAGGGAGAAGGAAGTGATGGTAGTGGGAAAAATCGTTTGGGCATCTTTTTAATGGAAATTCGCCAAAATTTTTTGATCAAATTAACCCAGAAACAAAAATGATAAATTCAAATAATCAATATTTGTTAGGAAAAGAGGTAAAAACTGAACCTTTTGGGGTTGAAGATTCTCTTGAAAGTAGGATAATATTTTTTACTATATAATAATAGAAAGTGTATCTCTAAGCCGGAGTGGTGGAATTGGCAGACACATCAGCTTGAGGGGCTGACGCTCGCAAGGGCATGCAGGTTCAAGTCCTGTCTCCGGCATTAAGAATTTATTTTCGGTTTAATTCATATAAATTCAAAATCTATTCAAATTTCATTCAACTTTATTTATCCTAATTAACACAATCTTAAAAATTCCCTGAATCTTTCCCTCGATCTTATTCCTATGATCGTTCTCTTCATTCCAGAATAAAATTTCAAGGGTTAGTACGTTTTCCTTATTTTCATGGAAAGAACTTCATGTAAAGAATTTAAGCGAATTCCTTTAAACTATTCGTTTGTTATTCATAAGAGGGGGAAGGTAGGCTCATCTCCAACGGAGAATTAAGTTCATGTACCGTTACTCCAGGAATAGCTACATGGTGAAGCAAATGACGCGGTAACCGGCAACGCATCACAACTTCGTTCTCTTGATAAACCTGATAATAGATTTCTGCATGGAGATTCAAATAAGCAAGGATTTTACCATGAGTCATATCGGTTCGAATTTCGGCATCGATAAAATCTGCGGTAAGAGCCTCAATTACTGTTTCTGTCAGTTCCTCAATACCTTCCCCCGTAGCACCGCTAATGGCTATTGCTCGGGGGTGCAATCGTAGTAATAAACTCAAATCGGAACGATCATTAAGCTGATCGATCTTATTCAGAACTAAGATCATCGGTTTCTGATGGCAATCCAATTCTTGAAGAACTTTCTGAACAGCATGGAATTGCGCTTCTGCCGTGGGATTACTAGCATCAACCACATGAAGAAGCAATCGAGCCTGGCGTGTTTCTTCAAGGGTTGCTTTAAAAGAAGCAACCAGATGGTGAGGTAAATCGCGTATAAAACCAACAGTATCGCTTAATAGAATCCGGCCCCAATCTTTGATGTGCCATTGGCGAGTGCGAGTATCCAGCGTAGAGAAAAGCTGATTTTCGACGTATACTCCGGCATCGGTTAAACGGTTCATCAACCGAGACTTCCCCGCATTGGTATATCCTACCAAAGAGACCGTGTATTCTTCGGCTCGACTACGAACTTCTCGCTCTTTTCGCCCTTGTACTTCTGTTAATTTTGTCTTAAGGTCTCGAATACGGTGATCGACTAAACGGCGATCCTCTTCAAGCTGAGTTTCCCCAGGCCCCCTAGTTCCTATACCCCCATTATGCCGCGATAAGTGGGACCACATCTGCTTGAGTCGAGGCAATGAATACTCGAGCTGCGCCAACTCTACCTGCAACTTTGCTTCCAAGGAACGGGCGCGGTGGGCAAAAATATCCAGGATCAGCTCACTGCGATCAATCACTTTAACCCCAAGAGCTTTTTCCAGATTCCGCGTTTGCCCAGGAGATAAATCGTTATCAAACAGAACTACTTCCGCATCTGTTGCGATAACCGCTTCATTCAATTCATTCAATTTCCCTTTGCCAATGTAAGTTCCTGGCTCAATATCGTGACGTTTTTGCGTCACTTCTTTTACAACTTTTGCCCCCGCTGTTTCCGCCAAACCACGTATTTCTCCGCATGGATCCGCCGTCAACCAGGGACGATCGGGCAATGAAACACTTACCAAGATCGCTTTCTCTTGCCCTACAGATAAATCGATCCGTTTTTGCTCAAACGATTTGCTAATAACTTTCTCCTCTCCCTCAAAATTCATCTTTGGAGATTTATTTAATTTTTTAATCGAAGATAATTTGATCCTATTTCTCTTATTTGGATTCTATTATCCTTGATTCTCGCGGAAATTATTCCGGATATTATATTTTACCCACCTCAACAATCTGATTACATCCGCTTGTATCACTTCATTTCTCTAACGATGTTTATGCGGTATATTTTTTATCGCTTTTTATTCACTGATTATGACGAATTTATTTCTCACTTTATAGGCCAATTTTAGAAAAATTCATTTTTTTCGAAATCGGTTTATCATTTTATCTGGTTCTCCTGATAGGGGTAATGTGCCCGAAGTCGCGAATCAGGTTCGCTTAAAATAATTTTAACACTGAAAATAGAACTACAAAATGGTAAATAGACGAAATACGTTCGATTCAACAATTTAATCTTGAAAATTCAATAACATTCTAAGCAGATCAAGACCATTACCAATCTGCTTCTAAGTTTGAATAAGATAAATTACAGCAAGGAGATTCTCCAAACGCTTCGAACTCAATTCGCTGGTGGGTTTGGGGGTGGGGGTAGCTCTTCTGCAACCGCTGTGAGCATTTTGCGAAACTGATCCAAGGAACTCGCTGCCTCGATTTGATCCAACAATCCAACATTCAAACGCATTCTTTTGTTTGTAAATTCCGCCAAAAATACTTGATATTCTGCTGGGTATTTGA
>JAKBAI010000350.1 GCA_021809185.1 Planctomycetota bacterium | reverse complement strand
AATAACTATACTTCAACCCAGATCATAACAGAGTTGCATACTGCGCTGAATATAATCCAATCGAGCATCGTAGTGTTCGATCGTATCGAGACTTTTACGCAAAGGGCATTGCACCGCGGTTAGTTCCAGATTATAGCCACGGATAAGTGATCTGATTTCCCGCCGACCCGTTTGCGTTAAATGTTCTGGTAGCAACGGACCATAGGCATCGACCTGAACACCACGGACACCATGAATCTGAGCAACCGTTAATAATCCCTCGCGAACTGCTAATCCGGTCGAGGTCAAACAAATTCCTAATTTCATATTATTTGTGATTCGAACTCATTTTCCAGAAAACGGAGAGCAGGATCTATCTCGATCCGACTCTCCCCCTTCTCCTCCACCAACGCATCTTTTTTCTAGAACGATATACTTTCCTTGAATATTATACTTTTCGATACGATTCGGTTGCAGGGCAAGTTCCGCTGGCACAAACAGCTCGGAGATTGGCAGTTAGGTGTTGCAACAAGAAATAGATGGTTTCAACCGCTTCGGGGTGGCCAATGGCATCCGCGATTTGCACAGCGGTTTGCGGTGTTTGGCTCAAATGAGCTACCACTTTATTTTGCAAACTCAAAACCGCAGCGGCCGCTTTTTTCCCAGCTTCGACTCCCGGTTGATGGTAGGCATTTATACCAACAAAGCTAGCATAGAAACCGACCGCCCGTTCAAATAGAGCGATTAGAGCACCGATATAAAAAGCGTTGACGGTGGGGATGGAGATGGTGACCGATTGGCGCTCATTCTGAAATAATGCTTCGCGTGTACCGAGCAGAAAACCATGCAAATAATCCCCAGCGGTTACCCCCGGCTCTACTTCGAAAGCTTTGCCGCCAGATTGCAGAACACGGAGAAAGACAACAAAGAAGTTGTTTACCCCGTCTCGGAGTTGCTGAACATAGGCATGTTGATCGGTCGATCCTTTGTTACCATAAACGGCAATGCCCTGATCGACACGTTTACCGCTCAGGTCTAAGCGCTTGCCGAGGGACTCCATCACCAGCTGTTGCAGATAACGGCTAAAAAGCAATAGGCGATCTTTATAAGGCAATACGACCATGTCTTTTTCCCCTTTGCCATTGGTGGTATGATACCAGCTCAAGGCCAAGAGCATCGCTGGGTTTTTGCGTGTTTCGGGGATCCGTGTTGCTTCGTCCATTTGCTCGGCCCCTTGCAACATTTCTGTAATCGCAAATCCTTGGAGTGCTGCGGGGACCAGACCGACGGTGCTGAGTTCACTGGTGCGCCCTCCTACCCAATCCCACATCGGGAACGTTGTCAGCCAACCATTCTTTTTCGCATATTGATCGAGATTTGAACCGGTTCCGGTTATGGCTACTGCTGACTTGGCAAAAGCTAGTCCATTTTCGCGAAATGCCTCCTCTACCATCAACATGCCGTTTCGTGGTTCGGGGGTGCCACCGCTTTTGCTGATGACTACAACCAGGGTTTCATCGAGTTTTGTACCGATGGTCCGCAGAACTCGGGCAATGCCATCCGGATCGGTATTATCAATGAAATGCGATTTCATCCGATCGCTTTGCGGATCTCCTAGGGCATCAGCAACAAACATAGGACCGAGTGCAGAACCGCCAATACCGATTGATAATAATTGCGTGAATTTCCCCCCTTTTGCAGGGGCAATTTTACCAGAATGGACATCATGGGCAAATTGTAAAATCGACTGATTGGTTCGATCGATTTCTGTCTTCAGTTCTGGTGTTGGCGCGAGGGCAGGATTTCGTAGCCAATAATGCCCAACCATCCGGTTTTCGTCCGGATTGGCAATCGCCCCTTTTTCTAGAGAGACCATCTCCTGAAATGCTTTTTGAGCTGTTTTTTCCATTTTGGCTAAAAAGGAATCATCAAAGCTTACTCGGCTTATATCCAAGGTTAACGAGAGTTTTGGCACATGGCATAGATAGTCCTGGAATCGTTGCCAAAGTTGTTGAGCTGTCATGTTTTGGTTTCCCTTTTTCTTGAATTACTTTTCTTGAATTACTTTTCTTGAAATTACTCTTGTTTAATTACACTTACTTGAATTTCTTTTTCTTGAATCACTTGTGTAGAAAATCGAAAGCTTCTTCTGTTATTCGCTCCCGTTTTTTTTCAGAAAAATCTTGCTTCTTTTGTATTGCTTCTTTTATATTATTTATGTCGAGCTAGATTCCTCGAAGGTAGATCAAAGAATTTCCTCTGATTTTTTACAGAGCACGGGGAAATCGATCAAGACCCAGTTATTTTCTTTTAAATTACGGATCGATAAATGATTAAGCTAGGAGTAAAATGAGATTTCTTCAATAATAACGATAATCTTCAATAATCAAAAAGAAGATTTTTATGTAAATTAATCGATTCTAGTTGAAAATAGCCTCTAAGAAAAAGTTTTTTCACGTCTCCCTCTTTGCCAAGACCGCAAGAATCATATTTTGAAAGAGAGTGGATTGGTGGACGATCTACTCGAAATATTCTGGAATAGAGTAACTTAGAAAAACACTCAAACCAAGATACAACCAAAACAGAATTTCTTCGGTACTCATTTAAAGTTCGGCCAGCTTTTGTTCTTTGTAAAACAATAATTTCAGTAGATTTTACCTCTGAAATCTTTTGTAGGCAAAGAAGTTACCCATAAGAAAATTGCCACTATTTTAATGAGAACCAAGAATCGATCAACCAGAAGGGATAGGTAAAAAGATGGGTTGGAAACAGACAAGCTCTCACCAGTTTGGTAAACATTCATATCATCAAATCGGTTTGGTTCGCGGCCAGTTTGGAAATGTCCCGTTCGCTGATTGGCTAAAGTTTCTGGAAAAAAGCGAGTTCGATGGCTGGGAAGAGGCGAGTTGGGAGTTGGATCTGCGTCAATGCGATACGGATGCCACCGCAGCGAATTATGCGAAAAGCCGAGTAGAATTGGCAAAGAAACATTCCTTGAGCATATTTACGGTTGCAGTCCATTTACAGGGTCAGGCATTGGGGGACGAACCATCTGCGAAAACGCTGCAATTTACCGGTGGGGAGGCTTTAGAAGCCTATAAATCTTGGCGGAAACACGGGAATACCCCCCCCCGAACGGATCCTTATTATGTCCCGCCAGAGGTAGGTAAGCTGATTCATCAACAAGCGGAACTCGATCTCAAAGCCTGTGTTCGACTTGCTGGCCATTTAGGTAAGCTGCAAAATCGTAAGATAGCGTTACCGGGCTTTACTGGTTCTCCCGCCCACTGCTGGAGCCACTGGTTTCTTTTCCCGCCATTGCCTAGCAATATCGGTGGTTATGATATTCCAGATGTCCGCCAAGTTAGTTTAGAATTATTGGCCGAAAGATTCGCTCCGGTGTGGGATTTGTGTAAACAGTATGGAGTAACTTTCGATTTGGAATGCCACCCCAGTGAACGAGCGATGGGGGATATCGAATCGGCCCATGATTATATCGAATTCATGTGCAAAAAAGGATATGAATCGGTTGTGGGCTTTAATTTAGATGGCTCGCATATGGAATGGCAAAATGTTTCGGTGGTCCAGTTTATTCGCGAATTTCAGAATTTTATTCATTGTGCCCATGTCAAAGGGGTCTGGGTCGCCAGAGAACATAGTCGTGCTGGACGATTGGGCGGCCACCGCCCTATGGGACATTGGACCAACGGCTGGAATTTCGTAACCGCGGGGACTGGCCGCGATGCCAATTCCTTGGAAGATATTTTTATTGAACTGAACCGGGTTGGGTTTGATGGTGCCGTGAGTATCGAATGGGAAGATAACGATGCCGAACAACACG
>JAKBAI010000349.1 GCA_021809185.1 Planctomycetota bacterium | reverse complement strand
CGAGCGGTTTGCGGATAAATGGATCGATTCAATTCAATCCCCCTGCGAATTGGCAAATGAGCACAATCAGTGGTTCCACATCCCCGTTATACTACATAAGATTAAGAACAACTCAAGGAAGTTCCGCTAATGCTCCCGTAGTAACCTCGATCTTAGCTAGCGACTATGCAGGAGCGAACGGCAAGAGTCAAGGAACCATTCCTGTTTATGATTATGCAGCAGATACGAACCATACGGGCTATTTAAATAATACTCAATATGCCCAAGCGGTTGCCGCAGGCCAAACCGCGCGATTCGCCTATCAGAGTCGATTATTCTATCCCTATTATGGTCAGATGAGATTTGTGGTCAACCCGGCTTCCCAAGGCTATCAGCAATGGGCAATTCAATATGCAAAGCAGCTTTTGCAACAGAACCCCAAGGCGGCAGGGCTATTCGTCGATAATTCAGCAGGTAATCTGCCCACGAACGGTGCCAGTGTTGTGGAATCGGTTGCGAATTATACGAGCAATTATGCAAACTTATTGGCGAAGATCAACCAAGCGATCGCTCCCAATTGGTTGATTGCGAATACGGCAGGGAGTTACACTACGGGGAATCAGGTAGTAAAAAATATCCCTGGCAGTTTTCAAGAATTCGCTTTGAGACCGTTATCTGCTTCGTGGGCACAATTTTTAGATACTGCTAGCTTTGTGGCGCAACAACAGTCCTCGAGAACCCCTGCCCCTTATCTTGTCCTAGATAGCTTGCCTACTGGTGGATCACCGACCGATTCGCGAACACAATTGGCTACGCTAGCCTACTATTATCTTCTTGGGAATCCCAAAACGACTTTTCTGATGTTTTATGGAGGTTATTCGCCATCGACTTCTTGGACTCAACACTGGTCGAATGCAGTGAATTATAATGTCGGTCAGCCTCAGGGGAATTATACGCTTTTGACAACAGGCAAAGACCCCGCGAACACCAAACTTACTTACAATGTTTATGAACGAAACTATACAAATGCTCTCGTGTTATACAAGCCGCTTTCCTATCAGCTCGGTGTTGGTACCGGCACCACCGCCAACAATACAGCAACCACCATTAAACTCGATGGCTGGTATCGACCCGTCAATGCGGATGGGACTCTTGGAGCGCAAACCAACACGATTTCTTTGAGAAACGGAGAAGGGGCGATTTTAGCGAAGGTCAATAATTGAGATGGATTTCAAAGATCGATCTCAACTAAGAGCTGATAAAATGGAAGTAGAGAAGTTGAAAAGGCTCAATAAGAGCCTTTTTCTTTTCGAATATTTTAGCAATTAGAGACCTACGGTGTTCACTAGAGTACCGATATTTGTAATGGAAATAGATATTTCGTCCCCAATTTGCAAACTGAACGAATCAGGGGGAACGATTCCCGTACCGGTCATAAGCAAAACTCCTCTCGGATATTCGTTTTCTTTACCTAACCAGTCGATCAGCGATTCCAAAGAGCGAGCCATTTTGCTGATGGAGGTATTTCCTTCGAAGACGGTTTTCTGCTCTCTTTTAATAACAAGGTGAATAGTAACTTGATCCAAAGGGGGCATTGCTTCCGAAATTGTGATAACTGGCCCAAGAGCACAAGAACCTCGATAAATTTTAGCTTGGGGTAAATAAAGGGGATTCTCCCCTTCAATGTCTCGCGAAGACATATCGTTTCCAATCGTAAAACCAACAAGTTTTAATTTGGAATTGATAACGAGCGTAAGCTCAGGTTCCGGAACGTTCCATTTGCTATCTTTTCGAATACGAACGAAACCACCAGGCCCGATAACCTTTTCTGAAGTAGCTTTCATAAATAATTCGGGCCGAGCTGCGGTATAAACCAAGTCATAAAATCGTGCCGCTCCTTCAGATTCTTCCTCGCGAGCAACTTTACTGCGCTGATAGGTGACACCAGCGGCCCACACCTCTTGACCATCGATCGGTGGCAAGATCGTAACCTGATCCTCTCGGATTCTTTGTTGAACCGATCGACTCTTTTCCTTGGATTGATTCAGCAGCGATTCACTTTCGAGCCACTGCCATAATTTCATGGAACCATCCGTAAACGGAATGATTCCTTCGGGAGTGAGTTCCCCGAATTGCTCCATTTGTTGATCATTTTTTCGAAACCTTACTATCTTCATTATGTACTCGTTTTTTTAGGATGATTCGTTTAGACCATATTATACAAATTGCAAAAACGAATCCAATAATCAAATAGATCGAAACTTCATTTCGATCTTTAATTTCAATCCTTATTGGAGAAAAAGATTTATTCCCCTTTTAACCAGCAAAAAGAGGGGTAAAAATCAACTTGTGTTAAGTTTTATTCTGAAAAATGAAAGATATTGCTCAAAAAATTATATCTGATCTGTTTTATTTTTTAGGAATCGATGGATTGATCGATTGCTGAATTTTTGTTGGAGATACGGATGAATCCAACTCGGCGCTATTGGTCTGAGAAATACTCGGCGGAGTAGCTGGTTTTGCTGCTGCAGGGACAGAGAGTGGGGGGATTAGAGGTCGAATCCATTCACAAAAAGAGGGGAAAAACCGAATTCCTGTTCTGGTGCTGTGGTCCCCTTTTGGATCTTCGACAACTTTTACCTTCAAACCTCTCTGGCGAGCGACATAAACAAAATGATCGGCTTGGGCATCCAGATTAAATTGATCTCTCCGCGCCAATCCAATGAACATTTCTAATTGGCCCGGTTTTACTTGAAAGGTATCCAACATTTCGATGGGGTTATCTTTGGATAACTGGCCAATTACATCAGAATTTTTTCCGTACAATGGCCCAATCAATCTTTTTTGACGGATCGGAATTAAACCGTAGAAATAGGCAATGGGGGCATTGGGGCGATAGCGTTCTGCCATGCCGACACATTCCGGGTTGAATCGACCAAAATACCTCCCTTTGCAATCTTCATAACGAGTATTTAACGGTGGGATAAACCCAGCAACGATCCCAAATCGATCTCTATATTTTATTGCATGATTGAAAGCCCCATAACCCCCCATGGAACCTCCGGCCATAATATGACAATTTTTTTCTGGTCGGATCAAATACTGCTTGTGTAATAAATTCCATATATCTTGTTGAATATAATCTTCATAACGTCCAGCCTTTGTATTCAAATAAAAGCTACCCGAATTGAAAGTAGTTACTCTCCCCAAAATGCTCCCATCAGGAGCAGCAACGATCATGGGAGGTAATTTTCCTGCAACCATGGCCTGATCCAAAAATGGAACCAGATCAAAAAAGCTTCGCTCATCTAAAGTAAAACCATGGAGCCAAATCATGAGAGGATATGCTAATTTTGGATCATAATTAGGCGGTAGGTAAACATACATATCCCGTTCGTTTTGAAGTGCTTCTGAAAAAAATCGATGATTAGCGCCATGATTATTGGTGTAATCAATCAACTTCCCTTGCAATTCGCTATTTCGTCTATCCAATTCTCTTTTAAAATGAAGTCGAGTCGTTTTTCTTAAAGTTTGTCTTGGTCCATGGGGAAGAATTTCCCGATCTTCTAAGAAATCAGATTGCGTTACAATTGGAATTGGCGTTTCCAATTCTGAACTAGATTTCGGAGGGGTATTTGATTCAGCTAACGGCATGGAATTTGTGCTAGATTTTGAACTCCCGGAAGTGCTATCATTACCGGATGCGCTATCATTGATGGAGTAACTGGCAAACTTAAGTAAAGATTTTCGCTGTAGATTTTCTACAAATCGATCAAAAGGCTGTAAATCTCCGTTTTCTCCTAAAGCAACTAAGCTCTCAGAAATTTCGGGCCTCCCTTGTAAATTA
>JAKBAI010000001.1 GCA_021809185.1 Planctomycetota bacterium | reverse complement strand
CACCCATCCCAGGAGGTCCACCCATCCCAGGAGGTCCACCCATCCCAGGAGGTCCACCCATCCCAGGAGGTCCACCCATCCCAGGAGGTCCACCCATCCCAGGCATCCCTCGAGGATTCCCACCTGCGAGGATCGCCATAAGTTTTGGATCCACTGGTTTAGTGGTAACTCCAACTTTGCATAAGCCTGTTGGCATTCTCATTCCTCGGTAAACTCCATCCGCGAAAATCATGCCGATTCCTATCTTGCCATCTTCTGATGAAAAGATAACACTGCCTTGCTTAATTTTTTTCCCATCGCACAACACCATACCGCTGACTACAGTATCCTCAGACCCTTGAAATAATATTTTTTCTTTTGGCGCTGGTGCATCAGGTTTATCGCTACAACCCAGTATAAAAAGAGAACTAAAAAGCAATAAGCCGAGGAGAGACTTTGAAATTTTCATGAAAATCTTTCTAGTTGCAACCACCTTATCGTTACTTACGCAAAATCCTTTAAACTCATATAAATGATTGAGAGCCATTAAACAGCTCCCAATCTGATTTCTAAACGAATATAAAGGGTTACCAATCGCTTCCTAGTACTTCACCGCCATTCGGAGTCAATGCGGCATTCCATGTTGTATAACTTATTCCAGATACTACTCCGCGAACAGAACCATCGCCAAGAAGAACTTGGATCGCCCCTGGCGAATGAGATTGTCCAGTTGTCGCATCGCATGTATAAGATTGTGGTTTACTCTGAAAAATATTCGATGGTGTTTTAATAGATGGCCCTGTATAATTGTAGATTAACCAGCCGTAATTATATGATTGCAGACTACTTGGACCAAGATTATACTCCCCTTCTCTAATGTTGTAGTTATAAACTCCATTACTATAACTAAACGTGTAACAAAAGGCATACCCCTCGGTTAAGAGCATCGTATTGGAACTACCGTCCGTAATCGTCTGAATGCTTAACTGCCCATTCAGTGTTGATGAGTTCGCTACATAGCTGACATTCGTTGATTGCGCATAGCTGGAAATATCGTTGGGAGCAATAAAAATCTTGACGGGATTGTAACAATTATTGGCTCGATAGGCCATGGCTGCATAGATCGGATTATTTTTATAAGAGGGATTCCATAAGCACTCTGGATCTTGACCATAAGAACTATTGAATGCGTTATTTTGTTCAATATAAGGGAACAAGTAAAAGAAAACTGTCCCAAATGTTTTGCCACTATCGCTAAGCGATACGGGAGCACTGGGGTACCAACCACTTGCTGGCGGCAAAAGACCATTCACATCATTGAAGGAGTGCATTGCCAACCCCATCTGTTTGAGATTATTCACACTTTGAGTTCGAGCTGCTGCGTCTCTTACTTTTTGGACGGCTGGCAATAATAAACCAATTAATATGGCAATGATGGCGATTACCACCAGTAGCTCAATTAATGTAAATCCTTTGCGCTTTAATTGGAGCAATTCAGGTAATTTGTTCATCGATGAACCTCCGAGTTAAAAATTCATATAAGAAAAAAATAGTGATTATCCAAAAGAGTTATTCTAGCTATTCTCAATTTAGGCATTTCATTCTAATCTAAACATCCGCGAATAAATATTGTTAAAGAATAAGACTGTAAATACCTGGGTTTCTTTAATCCATTCTTCGATTCATAAACGGAAGATTTTAATCATTTCATTAAAAGTTAGATTGTTATTAGTTGTAATTTAAATGATTAAAATTTGCATTTGTTTAGTTTGGAATTAATCCCATTTCTTGAATTATCATTCAGATTATTAATTATTAATTATTTCTTCTATTCTTAAAGAAAAATCATTAACCATTTATCATGCCAACTTAAAAAATAATTGATTATTTCCTCAAGTGCTTAGCTATTCAGTACTTATAATTACTAGCTAAAAATAATCCTCATTAATTAATTATTTGAATCGCTTAAATTTTAAGCAAAATGTGACAAAAAAATTACAATTATTTAATCATCATCAGAGAATATAAATCATAAAAGTGATTTTATCTGGTAAAAAATCTCCATTTAATTAACAAGTTTATGATGAAATTTCTTTCATTTATTCATATTAACTTAGAGCTCTTCAATATTTTAAAATTTACATGAATTATATTGTGATCGTATGGTTCATTCCATGATCGAATGGCGAAGAGATATGCGTAAGCTCGAGTAACAAATATATGACAATCAGAGAATCAAGAATAGATACCCAGATAAATATCTGTCATTTTGAACGATTTATGAGAGAAAAAAATTGGAATGATGAGTCATTCTGATTTTCATTAAAATAAAAGAAGGAGTTAGAAAGAGGTTGGAATTTAGTAAAAATGAGAAAAAAAAATTAATTTCCAAAAAATCGAAAAAGTCTTATCCGATTTATATCAATCGCACATAAGATTTGACAAATTACTTCAGTAGGAATATGGTTTTCGGTCGCCCAATGAATAATATCAAGATTTTCTTTGCCCGCTTTTAACCTAGTTAAAACAGTTTCGAGCAGTGGATCGTTCGGGAAAAGACGTTGTAACAATCCAAAATCAGATCGTTCAAGCTCAGACCAGAATCTTGTGCCTTGAATGTGTTCTAACCAACGAGCACGTAAATAATCGTGCCAATGTTGTTGGACCCAGTCCCGCACCGCTTCTTCACCAAGATCTCGACCAGCTTCCTGGCTACGAATCCATTTATGAGTATCAGCCTCTTTTTGAGCAACTGCGTACATGCTATCTGTTTCGTTCACGACAAAATCTCTTTAAGGGTAGGTCAGAATTTCATTCGTAAGAAGTTAAAACATTCATATTGTCTATGATCTTATTGAAAGTTAATTCAAAAAAGATTGGTCAATTCGTTGACATTCATCATAGATCATTTTGGGTCTTAAAAATGAACTTCCTGTTTATCCTTTTATCAAAATTTTACTTTCTATTTACATCATATTCAAATAAGCTAAAAAATGCAAGTTTCATTACCGATATTATTCATTTATCATGCAGACTTTTTGCATTTTTCCCATTTTTAACAATTGAATTGACCTTAGAGAAATATTTTGAGGTATATTCAAATATTTTATTCATCTCATGTTATTCAAACGTTTCAGACGTTCTGATTTTACTGTTCCTATCATATACTCATCAATTTTATCGGTATTCACTATAAAACTTCTTAAACTTCATTCCCTTATTTAGACGATCCATCTCAAAAAGTTTGCGGCAAATCGATTCTTTTTCTGGATTAATCTGATGATAAGCACTCCTTTAACTTGATGAAATATAAATGAATCTTATTTCAATCTGTTCCGATTTCATCTCAAGCCAATAGCCAATTGATTTCTCTATCGTTTAGAATGAGAATCTAATAATGATGGAAGTAAACAGGGTTAGAGCTATCGGTTATTGGTCGGTCGATCTTTTAATGGCGGTGAGGCTCAACCAGAGCATCGACAGAAATTCGGAACTATTTTTTCCCGTCTAACTTCCTTTTTGCTTGTTGATATTTTCGGCGATAATCTGCTAAAGCGCTTGGATTTAGTTCCTCCAGAATTCGAAACTGATTTTCCGCCTCAACGAGCTGATTCCTGTATAGTAGAGAGAGCATATAGAAGAAGCGAGTACGATCGTCGCTGGGATCGCGTTCTATCATAAAATCGATATGCTGTTTCGCTTGATCCCAACTACCAGCATCAGTAAGAATTCTAACCAAATTACTTCGATAGCTCAAATTATGAGGATTGAGCTCAATCGCTTTTTCCCAATATCCTTTTGACTTGACCAAATCGTTGATATTCATGGCCGCCCCAGCTGCTCGGATCACGTTATATTCGTTATTGGGGGCAATCTTCAAGGCCTTTTCGTAATTTTCTAATGCCGCTTTGAACTGATTTCGATGTTCCAAGATCAATCCCATATTCCCCCACGAATCGGCATCATTGGGGAACAATTCTGTAGTCCGCTGTAAGGCAGCCTGAGTCTGATTGATCGACACAGTCCCCTGGGGAACCTGAGATAGTAAGGCAACCGACCAAGCTCGAGCCTGTTCTGGATCGGTAAGTTCTGGAGGATTAAAGGGGAAAATTAAAATATTTCCGGTTATGCGTTTCTCCTGTTTCAACTCCTTTTTGGTAAATGGCTTGCGAACAATGAGATGACTCGTTGACGCGGTATGCACAATATCTTCGGTAGAATAGCGTGGCATATGGCACGTGATGCAGTTATTTTGTACTGAATGCCGTGCCGAAAGGGGGATAGAACAATCGTCATGGCATTTATTGCAATTTTGCCGTTGAAACGAGACCATCTTTTCCGCAGGGATCTTCTCATGTGGCGGGTGGCAGGTAATGCACCCCATTTTACCGTTGCTCTTCTGAAAGCAAGGGCTTAGATACATTTGTTCAACGTGATTGACCGCATGCCTATCATCCCCTCGATGGTCTTTGACAAAGGTATATACAAAATCTTCTAGAGGCAACCCCGGACGAAACTCTTCTATGTGACGATTTAGACGCGCAACTCGAGACACCCCCTCTAAATGACACTGCTGGCAAATCGCTTCACGCAGGGAAGCTTCTAAATGTTTCGGATTAACGATGCTATAGTCGATCCCTTCGATTTTTGGAGTTGCTTCGCGACGTTGAACATGCAATCGACCCGGTCCATGACATCGTTCGCACCCAATAACATAGCCGTCGAAAAGAGGCTCTTTATATTGATTCATCGAACCGTACACCGGCTGCACCCGATTGGCATGGCACACCACGCAATCACTGCTAATAGGCCTTTCATCAAAATGGGGCAACAAATATTGAAACCCAGGAGATAGATCCCAGATCTGTTTCTGAGTATACCAGCTAATGAACGATTGAAACAGATAACCATCGCGATCAGTTAAATAGGAATATCCGCGTGTCCCTGAACCAACGGCATAGTCGATCGGCATTTTACGATCAAATAGAATCTCCCCTTTTTTATTTTTCCGGATTTGATGATGCCAAACCTTGCCATTGCATATTTCTACCGAATATTCCGAACCATCCACCTCGAATGGCATATGATGTTTACTATCATAAACTTGTTGATTGGCAATCTTATCGATCGGTTTGAGGGACTTTCCCATCGCATGTTGATGATAGGATTCCACGAGCGTTCCATGACAAGCGGAACACATCGCATCCCCTACATATTCTACTTTAGGATTTATATTTTCAAATGGTCCAGAATAGAGAAGGCGCGGGTCACTACTTTCCGAAACCACCTCGACCTTTTTTTTCCCAAACCAACCATTTTTGTACCCGATCACACCAACAGAAACTAGAACAACCCCTACGATTACTAGTAATAAGAGAGAGCGCAATCTTAAAGAACCCATTCTTCTCTTTTCATACAAACGAAAATCGTTACCGGATAATTTAGGCGATCGATTGGAAATAATCATGTGGAGAACAGAATTAGGTATTACTGGATCTGCGACCAGAGATTTTATCGGATTACGAATCATTGGTTTTTCACGCATTTTCATCATCCTATTTTCTTTCCGACTCAAAAGATAGTCTCTTTTATTATACAGAAAAGAAAATCGATTTTAGTAACATTCAATTTTCTAGGAAGATTATAATTCAAAGAAAACAACTGACTTTAGCTGCTTTCTATTTTCAGTATGAACTCAATAATCTCCGCTAAATCTCATTCCAACTACGAACCGGTAGCCTAAGCTCGATGTATAGATTGCTTCCGAACAAAATTCACAAAAACTGCAATGCTCTTTATCAAACGGGGTCAAAAAGTCGAGCAACACCCCGGAGAGCACCATCTTGTAAGAACTCCACTCTCGGTATGCTATTTCCACTGCCCCAGGAATCGGAATTCTCTAACTCTGGTACGAGCAAACGGAGAATCTCACTTCCGCCACCACTAATAATGATACGATCGATCCGCTGATTGCCGAGCTCGAGTGCAGCTTGTGCAGCTCGGTGACCGTTTCGCATCGCATCGAGTAGTGCAGCAAGCAAATCCATTCGATCGGTACCTAGGGTTAATTCAGTGAAAGCCGCTCGTTTGGCTTCGATTTCCAGGCGATCCCCGCCAAGAAACGGTGGTTTTAATTGGGTATTCGTAACTCGATGGACAGCTTGGGGAATCACTTTCTCATAAAATTCATTCGTTCTACCTGATTGCACATAATCAGCAAAACATAGGTCAAGAATCCACGGTAATGCCGATCCCCCGACGGGATTATGCGCGGCATAGATAAATTGGTTGCCAATGCCATAATGCCGAGTGAGTCGAGCAGAATCTGGCACTGGATTTGTCACCAATCGTGCTAATACGGTAGTGGTTCCCACCGTTATATACAAATCTCGGTCCGTAAGATGAGCAGCTAACATCCCGCTTGACGTGTCCGCTGTACCGATTTTAACTGGAATATTCTTAGGTAATCCCCAAGCTTCTGCAAAGACCGATCGGAGAGTACCGATGGTTGAACTTCCGCAAACAACCTGGGGCAGCCAATGAACATCTACACCAAAAATATCACACCATTTGCTCGACCACTTTTGATCCCCCATCGTATTCCATAAACCGGTAAAACTGGCGTTCGCGGGATCCATCGCCATCTCCCCCGTGAGCTGAAACGCCAACCAACTATTCGCATGCAAATAATAGCCAATTTGATCAGCAAGATAGGGATCTGCCATTGTCTGTTGCATATAACAGAGAGCAGAAATTCCTCCAGGCAATGGTCTGTTTCCACATTCTTTTAGAAAGTCGTCTCCATATTTTTCCCAAATCAACCGGGCTATCGGTCGCGATCTCCTATCGAGATGCAACCAGATTGGCCGTATGGGCTGATACGCTCGATTCAACAATACGAGTGCAGGCATTAAACAGGACAAGCCAATGCCTCCAATTGTTGGCAGCTTATCATACTGTTCCAGTGTTTTCTGGATCGATTGAGCCACCGACTGCCAAAGCCGATCCGCTGACAATTCCGCAGCATCGCTCTCTGGATAATCAATCGTATAAGGGACGCGCACTCCCGGTCGAAGAGGCTCTCCGCTCTCTTGGTCTAACAGAGCGGTTTTTACTGTGGATGTTCCAACATCGATCGCCAGCAAAATCATAGTATTTCTTTCTCTTTTGGCCTTTCCTTTCTTTCTATGATATGACCTCTTCCCGCCTATTTCTTCTTTTTTTTGAGACTTTCTCTATATTAATTAATAGTAATGATAGGCTTAAAAAAGGATGATGAATTCTAATATTTTTCTTCCTTTCATGCCGAGAATCGTATAACCCATTAGGAGACACGAATGCCGACCCAATCGAATCCAATTACATATAAACAAATTGCTATCATGTTTGATCATTCGCTCCTGCAACCAATCTTGACCGATTCAGAAATAAAAATCGGTTGTGAAATGGCCAACGAATATTCGGTTGCAACGGTTTGCGTAAAACCGTATGCGGTCAAAATGGCTAAACAGATATTGAAAAATTCTACGGTGAAAGTAAGCACGGTCATCGGCTTTCCCCATGGTGGGCATTTAACTTCAATCAAGTGCAAAGAAATCGACGAAGCAGTAAACGAAGGGGCGGAAGAATTCGATGCGGTGGTAAATATTGGCAAAGTTTTGAGTGAAGATTGGGGATATGTCAAAGATGAGATCGATCAACTCGTCGAAAGAGCACATCATTACCATAAAATCATTAAAATTATTTTTGAAAATTGTTTCTTGAAGGATAGTCATAAAGAAAAGTTATGTAACATTTGTGGGACGGCTCGTGCCGATTTTGTAAAAACTTCTACAGGCTATGGCGAAACCGGCGCTACAGACCATGATCTTGAACTAATGCGCCGATTCAGCCCTTCCTGGGTACAAGTCAAGGCAGCAGGTGGGGTTCGCGATTTCGATCGCGTCCTTGCCGTACGCCAACTCGGTGTCTCTCGAATCGGTTCCACATCTACCAAATCGATTCTCGATACTTGTAAAAAACGCTTAGGATAACTCAAAAGCTAAGTTATACAATCAACTTCCTTTATCTTCTTTTGTCCCATTAAGCTAATGCCCAAAACATTTTTGGTGTCATCTACCAATCAAGAATTGACTTACGGGACTTGCAGGATGGCAAAAAATTCGCAACCATTTTTCTGCTTTTTCATATTCCGCCATGTGAAGATAAATAGTAAGGAAGATTTCCTGGATACAATCCTGAAAGATCACTACCATTTTTAGTTTGTGGCAAATATGAATAATCTTCAAAAAGAGAGATAGCTCCCTTCCATTGGTAATCTTCTTTATACAAATGAACAAGATTATTTAGACTATCAATGTCTTAGGATGATTCTTCGCCAATTTATTTCGCATTGAGATCAAATATTCCTATAAAAGAGGAATTGCTCGATTTACTCGAACATTTAACTGATCTGAACACTTTCTAGACAACTCTAGTAAACTGAGCCGAGTTTCTCTAATGCGAATGCGTATTGATCTATCCAATTTTTCTGCATAAGGGCAATTTTTTATTGCACAATTGCGAGAGCGGCACTAATTGACAAGATGAAGATCACGATGATCTGATCACCGCTCCAGCGGGTCATCGATATTTCAAGATCAATTTGCGAAATTGATATATTTGCGATACTTGATGGGCTATAATTACCACTCTGGGGCGAGGCAGCGTTGAAAATCGGCAGCTAATGCCGCTGCGGAGGCATTAAGATAATCGGGATCTCAGCTTAGAGGTCGAGGTCAAGCCCCAAAACACGATTTCATCGAAACAGATTATTGATAAACATCTTTCCAAGCATCATACCAAGCCATTTGAATCGCTTCGAGGATTTTTTCATTCGATTTATTAGGGGTTCCGGTAAACCCTTCCAGCTCCAGCACCCATTTATGAAGGTCGGTGAAACGAACCGTTAGCGGATCGAGATTATCGTAGCGCTCTAATAACAATTCTGCAATTTCTCTAGGATTATCCCAATTCAAATTCATTGATTCTCCTCTCGTACTTACATCTGATATTGTCATCTGATATTATCATCTGATATTGCCGGCCACGCAAACAATCCCGATCTAAGAAGGCATTCGCGCGGTGATTATCAGAGATTATAGGGAAACAAAGAGGAATAGACAGAGCAGCAAACAGATAGAATCTCGTTGTTGGTACTATTTTTGCGATTGGGTTTTCTGAGTGAATTTTTTCAACTCATCTGGTTTTATTTCCCAGCGACCGATTCGATAAGTATCCCGATTCTTTTTAAGCCAAGCACGAATAGCCCGATTCATTTCCAAGGAAAGATCCTGCTTACTCTTGGCTCTGGGATAGACCCAACCATCCGATCGCCGCAGATTCAGAGATTGAAAGATAAAGTATAAATTTGGATAGTTTTGATCATTGGAATCCCAGTTCATTTCCGAAAGGATGTCAAAAATCAATCCGGTTTCTTCCTTTGAGATTTTCGATTCATGAAAAGCAGAAGCGGGAAGATAATCGGGCCGACTACGATACTTTAAGACCAACATACCCGCCGCATATTGCTGCTCTTTCTTCTCTTTCTTGGTAAGATATTTTTTGGGATTGGCTAAAATAGCACCGATTTTCGTAAGTTTTTCAACAGAAATGGCATAATCTTTGGCCGATTTAGCGATCATGTGCACCCCCGTAACCGGAGTAAAAAATGGCTGAGCATGATGGCGCGTTAAAAAGAAAATCCCTTCCTCTCCTTCTTCGATTTGATGAAGATAATACTTCAGTTTATCATGATCTAGAACTACTTTCGGCTCTTTCTTTTTGGCATCGACAAAACGTTGCACCGGAAAGGCGAATGGGATATGTGTCAACGATTCATTACCGAGTAATTTTTTCTTGATCTCCAACGTTCCAACACGATAAATGAGCTGATCATTATCCGCAAAACTAAGGGTAGTTCGGACCTCCTCTTTCTTGAGAGAATGAAATTTACCGATAACAATCAGATCTGCTTCTATGCTATATTTTTCTAATGAACTCTCCGATAACGATCCCTCCTCTTCATTCAAAGATTTTTTTGGCTCTGCTTTTTCAGTTGTTGAAGTAACCTTTTGAAATGCTAGATTACGTGTCGATAGTTCATCTAAAAACTGATTGGGGAACCTTTTTAAATTTCCAATGAAGTCTAGATTATCCCTCTCTATCTGTGCAAACTTTTTGCTATTACACTGATCTCTTCTAGCCATTTTCATCCATGAGGGTTGTCCTGCTTGGAGATTATGGAGATATGGATTCTGAAACCACCACAAAAACGATAGCAAAATTAAACCAATTCGAAACCTACAAATAAAGATCGGCTTGAAGAAATTTTGATGCTCCGATTTCTGACCGTGGATCGGCTCGTTTTTGTTCATAGGTGATTCCTAGAATTAAAATTTCAACTATTTATGGATTAACTTTCGTGATTCTACTAAAATAAACTTATTCGCAAGCAAAATGGTCTATCGATCCGACCAAATCTGTCAATTTTGTATTCTGTCAATTACGAGCAACTTATTCCTTTGGATTTTAATTACTAATAATAAAGACGAAGCAAGATCAAAAATGTAACCTACTCAAATTCCCGGACCGAAACGATTTTCGAGAACTTGTTTCGAAGGATGTTGCAGCTCGAGTTTTCTCGATTGTCTTTTCGATTCTTAACAAAAGCTTCTAAATCGCATTTCTTCTTATTCTGCTATTTCCATTCAGAATAAAAATCACTTCAGAAGCCAGGATTCGCAACAACAAATATTGAGACTTTTAATATTATTACTTTTATGAGGCAATGAGCGATTGAACTTAAATTGAACAAGAATCCTCAATAGTAATCGCTTGAATAAAGTGAACACGAACGAATATCACGCCGATTTTTCCATGAAATGATGCGATTCTTCAGTAATTTCGGGTATCTCTCTTTGATCATCCACGGTCTTTAGCGTTACACCGTTTGGGGTAGGACTAAAATTGAACAAAGCTTGTTTGGGTAACCCTTTCGCTCGACGTTCTGCCTCGTCAGTTGCTTGCAACATCTGTTTTTCGAGCAGATCTCGATAAAACTCGAGCTGATCCTCATTCAGATTCGATGGGACATAAAAAAGTTCTGGAACAACGGCATAAGCAGAAGAGAAAGGAATGGGGACAATAAAACGATCCCAGGTTCTGGCACGCCAAGCATTCGAAAAATGGATTCCACACATAAGAATCGGTAATCCCGTTTTCGAAGCAAGCAAAATAACGCCGAGCTGAACTTTTCTGCGCGGTCCACGCGGGCCATCAGGGGTAACGGCTAGATTAGAATGCTTCGAGGCAGCGATCATTTGTCGAATGGCCTGGATAGCCCCTTTACGCCCACTAGAACCACGTGCAGTAGTATACCGCAAATAATCGCAGATCCTGGCAATCCATTCGCCATCACGATGCAAGCTGATCAAGACTTGTACTTTTGTTCGAAACCGTGTTCCAAATAGGATAGCCTCGTGCCAGAAACAAAAGATGACCCGCTGTTTTTTTACAGATTTGGGATGTTCGCCCGATGCGGGAAAATCGATATGGGTTCGGACGGTTGCCAGAAGAATGCGTACAATCCAGGCTCCAAGAACACCTACAATTTTCAGGATGGTAGGGTGATTGATTTTCATGGTTTCCATTCCTTTGCTGGCACCGTTAAATCCAGTATCCGTAATTCCTAAGAAATTTTCGCTTATGCTTATCGCTTTTCGCTTATGCTTATCGCTTTTCGCTTATGCTTATGCTTATGCTTTTCGCTTATGCTTATCGCTTATACTTCGCTCAAAATACTTAAATCCTCCTTGAGTTTAACTATTTTGCCTGATAAGTCAATTTCATTATTCGTAGGCAATGGCATCAGTAATCTTCAAACGAACCGCATGAATAGCTGGGATAAGTCCTGCTAAGATTGCGGTGGATATAGCAATCATAGCAATAACCAAAGTTTGCCACCAAGGAATGAGAACATCGAAATAAAATCCGGATTCTTCAAAAAGGACGATTCGCAATAAAAACCATTCAATGGGGATTCCCATGGCTATGCCTAGAATCGTTCCCAGAACCCCCATCAACAAGGCTTCGGCCAGAACCGAAGTAAGCACCTGGCCTCGCGAAGCACCGACAGCGCGTAACAGTCCTAACTCCCGCCGTCGCTGCAAGACGGAGATAAGCAACGACATGACCACCCCCAGCGATGCTACTACCCCGACCAAAAATTGTTGCGTATATGCCAACTTATAGATTTTGGCGATTTCGCTCATCAGAAAATCGATGACAAACTTGCGATCTTTCACCATGAGTTGGTGGCTATCCATCAACCGTTCCAATTTCTTCATCGCCATTTGCTTGTCTACCCCTTGCTTGAAATAAACGTGAAAGAAATCGGAATAATCGTCTTGGAACAGCTCCAGATAAATTTTGCGGTCTAAAAAAATAGTCCCTTTATTCCAGGAGTAATCGCGACCAATACCCACGATCAACAATTCGATCGCTCCATTAGGACCAGGGATTTTTATAGTATCGCCAATCTTTTTGTGATAACGGATCGCAAAATTTTCAGAAACCACACAATTATTGCCCAAAGGAAGTTGATCAAAATACTTTAATCCTGGTGGCGGATCAGCAACACGATTTTCGATTGCCTTTTTAAAATTCAGAGCATCGATGGCCTGAAGATAGATGATCGTATCCGCATATTCGGGACGATGAATGCGAAAACGAACCACCGATTCCACTTCGTCCGGCATTTCCTGAACAATCTCATCAGCGATATAAGAAAGAATAGGAGATGAAGAAGAACTAGCGGTAAGAAGATTACCCCACAAGACAATCGCATCACCGCGTACTACCTGATCGATCCAATCGACAACTGGTTCCTCATTACTACGACCGATACCAGAAGTTTGGAACATGAGACTGACCCCACCAGCGAGGGCACCGATAACGATTCCTGTTCGCCCTGGAGCGCGGATCAAATTATCTGCGGCGAGACGAGCCTCGATGCCAAAAATTGGCCGTAAGATCGGCTGAATGATTCGTGCCAAAATGCCAACGAACAGTGGAAGAGCCAAAAACATCCCTACTAATGTTGTGACCAAGCCCGTATAGCTGCCGACACGCGGTGGTAGATAATCACGCAATAACACTAGCCCTACTCCACCAAAAATGAGTAAGAAACTACTGCCTAAATGCAGCAAGCGATATAAACCGGCAACCGCAGAAGGGGCTCGGCGTACCGCATCGGCAGGCTCATCGGATGCCGCTTGAATCGCCGGGAAAAGAGAGGCCAATAAAGCCGTGGCCATGCCACTCAGTAAAGCGCTGGCAGCAATCCACCAGGTAATCTGTGTCGAGGCGAAATTGGCTGCCGAAAATAGAGAATCGATCTCTTCCTGAATCTGCGACAGCGCAAATTTCGAGAGAAAAACTCCAAACGGTATGCCCAGAATACCACCAAGTAATCCAAGAAAAATCGCTTCAAATGTAAATAACCTGGCAATTTGATAACGGTTTGCTCCTAACGATCGCAATATTCCTATATCATGCCGTCTTTCGGTGACACTTACAGATATTGCATTATAAACGAGAAACAAACCAACAACGATTGCTCCCACCGCGCAAAGGGAAAAACTGATCTGAACCCCGCCAATCACATCTTCGGTGGCTTTGCGCTGCTCTTCGGGAGTACGCACTTTACCGCGATTCCCAACTAACTTTTGTACCGATTGCAAAACCTGTTCGGGATTGGCTCCTTCCTCCAGGAATAGATCGATTCGACTGACTCTACTCGGCTCCACTTCTCGCTGAGCCAGAAAAGCCCCCCCGCCGATCATGACCAATACCGGCGGCGGGTCCGCATGGAGTGTTTTCGCTGCCTGGTTATATTCCATGGCGATTAGACTTTTCGAAAAACTGATTGCCGGACTGTTGGGATCAAAGGTAATAATTCCAATAATATCGAACTTGATCGGTTTAGTCGAGACTCGAATTTCCAAAGGCTTACTAGCATCCAATCCTTGAGCCAACCGCCGTTCGTAAAGATCTCTGCTAATCCAGACGGGGCGTCCCAGTGCATATTTAATCAAAAAATTGGGCATCATCTCGATGGAGACCCCTAACTGCGACTCCAGATTTTCCGGGGCCTTGACTGCCGAAGAATCACTTTTCGTCTTTGCTAGATCTTTGATAATCGCCGAAAAATCTGTCCCCAACAATATAGCTGCTTGGCTATCCATATCATTGATGACCACGCGATCGTAAACCAGAGGCAAAATCGATTTCAAACCCGGAATCGGCTCTTTGCGCAGATCGGTTATCACCGCTTCAGGTACGCCAAGCTCGCCATTGAAAACATGCAAATCTCCCATAGCGACCGGATTTGTCGTATTATTGGCGATGCTGTCTAAACACTCGTTGATGATCAACGTTGAAACGAGTGTGGCCACTCCCAAGGCAATACTAGCAATTACCAATAAAGCCCGATCCCATCGTTGTATCACATAGCGAAAACTGAGATATCGAAATAATTGAAACATCTTCTTTTCTATCCTTTGTACATCCTCTTGCTGACGAGTGCTATTTTATCTACTCTGTTTTAGATGGTGAATCTTGGTAATCGTCTAGCTAGTAATCTTATCTTCCTTAATTCCTATTCTCAAAACTCAATCCCCAAATAACTTCAATCCCCGGGCCTCCAGAACTTCAAGTACCTTTTACCAGCAACGGAATGGACTTTTACATACGAGTTAAGATTATTTTGGAATCGGTTCTTATTTAGTTTACCCATTCTTTGACATCTTCTTTATCTTCACGATCATTGCTTCGGAACTCAAAGAACGAAAATAAATTTCGGCTCATCAAGCATTCAAAGAATTGATGATTGCAAAACGATTTACACTTAACTAATCCCAAAGATTTTAATATTCAACAAGAATCATGCAAAAAACTCCTTTTTTGAGTCATTCTTTTTGAGTCATTCTTTTTTGAGTCATTCCTAACTTATGTTTGCTGAAAGTCGTCCAATTCTTGGCAATCAACGGAGGTTCGCTAAAAAAATTATAAAGCAATAGGCGATAGACTTTTGGATTACTAAAAGAAGTTCATCCGCAGGCACGATGAAAATATGGATTCTTTTTCTAATCGGTCATATCTAACTTTACTCGGCTTAAGCAATTGATTGAGGACATCGCCCTAATAACATTCTATGATACCGCCGAAACAGGTAGATCTTTCATGGCTCGGTTGCGCAGATTTTCCTCGCGAGCGATGCGTCCATCCTGAATATGAACCAATCGGTCCCCATATTCTGCTGCTTTGCGATCATGGGTAACCATCACCACGGAGCAAGTGCCTGTTTCCGGTAGTCGTCTCAATAAATTCAAGATTTCTTTACTCGTGGTCGAATCGAGATTCCCCGTAGGCTCATCACATAGAATTGCGTGCGGTTCCATAACGAGAGCTCGAGCGATCGCAATTCGTTGCATTTCCCCGCCGGACATTTCATCAGGAAAATGATCGGCTCGGTGACTCATACCGACATTTTGCAACGCAACGCTCGCAAGTTTCATCGCCTCGCTGCGACCCTCGTTTCCCAACAGCAAAGGTAAAGCGACATTTTCGACCCCTCGCAAAGTTGGCAACAAGTTAAAAAATTGAAAAATAAATCCGATGCGCGTCCGCCGTAACAATGATCGTTGTTTGTCCTTCATGTTCTCCAGTAATTGCCCCTGGAATATCGCCTGACCAGTGGTTGGAGTATCCAATGCCCCCATCAAATGTAAAAGTGTCGATTTTCCAGATCCACTCGGCCCCATGATCGAAACAAATTCTCCGGCAGCAATGGCTAAGCTAACCCCCCGAACTGCTTCCACCTTTCGGCGTCCTTGCTGATATACCTTGGTTACATTTACTAATTCCATCATTTGAATCATTTTGCAAATACCTGAACTCTAAGAGAGAAAAAAGGGCGGTTTTGTATCTTTTTGAGTATTGATTACTACGGTTATTTTCTTTTAGAACAAAATCCTATTGTTCTGTTCAACTAGATTTCATACGATCCGGACGATCTGAACCTATCTCTTTAGACGTTATTTATCCAGCAATATAGATTCAAAAATCCCTTTTAGAATCTGTTCAAGCTTTAATAAACCTATAATTCAAATCGACCGAATAGCAACTATTTAATCATTACCCACCAATTAGCCCATAAGTTTCTTGTACCTTATCCGTTTTGGTTGATCTACGGCATTTCCCAACCGCTCCCGCTTCTGATCTTCATAAACTTGGTAGTTCCCTTCACACCAAACGGTCTTGCTATCACCTTCAAAAGCAAGGATGTGGGTAGCTATTCGATCCAAAAACCAGCGATCGTGGCTAATAACTACAGCGCAACCACCAAAATTGATTAGTGCCTCTTCAAGAGCACGAAGCGTATCGACATCTAGATCGTTCGTAGGTTCGTCCAGCAGAAGCAAATTCCCGCCACTTCTCAATAACTTGGCAAGATGGACCCGATTGCGTTCGCCACCTGAGAGTTCGCCTACAAGTCTTTGTTGATCCGTCCCTTTGAAATTAAAGCGAGATACATACCCTCGCGAAGCAATTTTACGTTTACCAAACATAAAAAATTCAGCCCCACCAGTTATTTCTTCAAATACGGTTTTCTTGGGGTCTAAAGCATCCCTGTTCTGATCTACATAAGCGAGCTGAACCGAATCCCCGATACGCAAACTCCCTTTATCTGGTTTATCTTCGCCAACAATCATGCGAAAAAGGGTGGTTTTCCCAGCTCCATTCGGACCAATCACCCCAACAATTCCCCCACGCGGCAAATCAAAATGGAGATCTTCCATTAATAGTTTATCGCCGAATGACTTTTGAACCCCTTCCGCGCGAACGACTAATTCCCCCAAAGCTGGCCCCGGAGGAATTTGTAAAACCAGTTCGGTTTCCGCTTCCTGATATTCTTGGCTAGCAAGTTTCTCATAGGCATTCAATCGGGCTTTATTTTTTGCCATCCTTGCCCGGGGAGCCATGCGTGCCCATTCTAGCTCTTTTTCTAGTGTTTTCCGGCGAGCCGATTCCGCTTTTTCTTGCTGTTCAATCCGTGATTTCTTCTTTTCTAACCAACCGCTGTAATTTCCCTGATAGGGAAACCCACGCCCCTGATCTAACTCCAATATCCATTGAGCTACATTATCGAGAAAATATCGATCATGAGTAATCGCCACTACGGTCCCCGGATATTCACTGAGATGATGCTCTAACCATTCAACCGATTCCGCATCTAAGTGGTTCGTTGGTTCATCCAGCAATAAAATATCTGGCCGTTTCAATAACATTTTACACAGCGCTACTCGCCGCCGTTCCCCACCAGAAAGGTATCGAACTTTTGCTTCCGGGGGGGGTAATCGCATAGCATCCATCGCGATTTCCAGTTGCCGATCCAAATCCCAAGCATTGCAAGCTTCGATCGCATCGCTCACCCGAGCCATTTCATCCATTAGCTGATCCATCTCTTCTGGAGATGCCTCAGCCATTTTATGCCCCAACTCCTCATTCTTCAGTAGCAATGCCCTCGTTGACGCTACCGCTTCTTCAATATTTTGCAATACATCGGAGTCTTCAGGTAATTGGGGTTCCTGAGGTACGAAGCCGATCGAGACATTTTTGGCTGGCTCCGCTTTACCCATAAAATCGCGATCGATCTGGGCCATGATACGCAGCAAAGAGCTTTTACCTGCTCCATTGCTCCCAATGACTCCGATCTTGGCCCCTGGGAAAAACGAAAGCCAAATATCCTTCAGCACTTCTTTCTTCCCATATAGTTTTGTTAATTTTTCAACAGTAAAAATATAGCGATCCGACATTTATCCCCCAATGTTTCTCAGGAATTCCTTACTAAGATGATAGGAAATGCTAAGATTCTGGGTATATCCGATCCAGAATCTACCACAAAAACTTAATTCCCTTAAATGAATTAAAATCGATTAATCATAAAAAAGTGAATGGATTACATCTTCTACAATGATGATTTGCTATTACCAATCCCTTAATTGATAAAATAACTACCTTTCCCGTCATTTTAATTTCAGGTTCTGGTATCTCTAATTCCTTAAAATTTATACTCGTACAATATATTTGACATCGAAAAATAGCTTTGAAAAATCAGACAATCAACAAAACAATAAGCATATTTGACTAAGATCCTTTTTTTAATTCTGCTTCTCGCTGAATAACTTTTCTCAAATCACGAAGGTTTAAATCAGTTGGTCGATCCCGCAGCATCACATTAATTTCATCCAAGGCCTTATCAAAACTTTCTATGGAACGCAGAAATTGGATCAATTCGAGCTGCCAGTCGCTTTGTCTTGGGTCACGAGAAATGGCTAAATGAAAAGTATCAATTCCTTTATCATTTTCCCCCATTTCAAAATAAATCAAGCCGAGCTGATGCATTTCACTTGGTTTAAGTTTTTCAAGATCCCTAGCCATTATTTCGCTGGCTTTCCTGAGGAATGGAACTCTTTGTTCTTTATTTTCCGGTTTGTTAGGAAATAAAACTGTTACACTATCCAGTACTAATTCCCAGGAATCGGGCAAAATTTTATTCATCAGTTCTTCAGATGATAATTTTTGGGATGCATGAGAAACAATCTCATGAATATACTCCGAATCGAGTTGCAAAGACTGGTTCCAATCCTCCCATGCATCGTCCCAGGAACCAGAATTATATTTTTGTTGACCACACAAAAACCATATAAAAGAATCTCGAGGGGCTAACTTTCTTGCTCGTTCATAATAGTCAACTTCGGCATCCCCCTGACTTAAATATCGACGAAAGGAACCTATTCGTGCATGAGGTTGGGGTAATAACGGTCCAAGATCTCTTGCCAAAACCCATGCTTGCAAAGCTTGGCGGATCATTTGAATTCTCTTTTCATCTCCAAGAGGGAATCTCAACCCCTTGACAGTGTAGGCTTGACCCAATTCGTTCCAGTAAAGTGGATCATTTGGTCGCGATTTCACCGCAGCTTGCAGTAATTGAATCCTCAGATCTACCAACTCGTTTGTTTCCTCTTTTGCTACGATTTCTCTTGCAATATTTCTGTAGCGCGCAGCTTGGTGAACCGACCAACCCTCCCTAATTAACAAATAGCCAAGAGCTAACAATAATACGATTGGTAGAACAATAACTGGTCCTTTGATTTGACGAGGTATTATCTGTTCCCGTTCGGAAATACCCAGCATCATGCCAACGATGATCATTGCCAAAATTGCCACAGCAGGAATATGAACGCCAAAGTCAAAAAAACTTTGAAATGATAGAGCCAGTAAGCTGAATAAGCCTCCTTGTAGAACAGAAGCAATCGAGCTTGATGAAGTTTTGCGGATCACGGGGATTATCGACCGAAAAATAATCCAGATCATTCCGGTTATCAATATGAATCGAACAATCCCCCCTTCGGTAAGAGCCTCCAGATACTCATTATGAGCATGATCGAGCGACCAATACGATTTTGGTCCAGCTTTTCGAACCATCGCTTCGGAGCGATCAAAAGTTCCTCCTCCGGTGCCAAAAAGCGGATAGTCAGGTAGTAATCGTAACGAATCCTTCCAAAGGTTCCAGCGACCATCCTCTGTCAATGCTTTCGAAGCTAAGGTATCAAGTCGACTTTCTACAGGCTTTGAACCAATCCAAGCAAATAGCAACCCCGTAATGGGAACGACCCAAACAATACTGGAAATCGCGATTCGATTTTGCTGCCGCTTCATTTGTAATATTAACACCAGCAATGCTGAGCCAACTAATGCCAGGACTCCCCCTCTCGACAAACTGAATCCTACTCCGACCATTACTAAAGCCATCAGCGATATCAACCATAATTTTTTGGGGTTTTGCAACACCTCAAAGTAAGAATCGCCTCCCCAATTCTCTTTTTTCTTTTTCTCATAAAATAAGGATAATCCTAGTCCAAAACACAAATTGGCATACATCGCAAAATGGGTTCTACAGATAAAGGAACTAAAAACTCCTGCCCCTTCTGCTTGGAACGACCAATAGACAAAATCCCTAGGTGAAGAAAAGAATTGCAAAAGGCCCAAAAGAGATAATGCAGCAGCATTAATTAAGCAAATCCAAGCGAGGCGTATATAAACTCCCCTGTTTGCTAAATAAGTTCGCACAACAGTAAATATGACAAGAAGTACCAGGCATTGCATCAAAAATATTCTGGTTTCACCAGGGAGTAGAGAGATAGAAAACGATTGAGGTATTTCATGCTGTAGCGTATGATCTTGAATTTGCTCAAGATGGTGCGGGTAAAAGAATTCCTGGGTTTCTAAACTCTTGGGAGAAATGATTCGTAAAATCGAATTAGGCATTGGGATCAGCTGAAATACAGTAAATAATGTGAGCAAACTCCATAACATTAAAAATAGACACGATGGCCACGGGAATGATCTTTGCACTACAATTGCTAGACACCAAAACAAAATCAACAAGCCAACAAGAATATGAATTCCAAAAACAGCGAAAGGCTCTATTCCACCAAAAGCCCATGGGGTAACTGCTGCCAGAAGTAAAATTATTCCTTCCAGCGCAAAATGTAACCATGTTGGGAGCATATTTAAATTAAAGGAAAGGTAAGAAATTTATGTATCGTTTGGTATTAACTAAAAATTAAGATACGAATCTCTGATCAGAAAATCTTCAAAGTCTAAAATCGATCTGAATTATTCTATACCAAGCTAATCAATACGTTTTACTAGCTTATATTATTATGTATAGCAAATTTGATATGGTATCAAGCAGTTTCAAAAAATCTATTTTGAAACTGCTTAGTTGATCAAAAAAAGTATGATATCACGAATAATCAAAACATTAGGAATAGTGGATGACCACCATTCCTAATGTTATAGAGATATCAAATTACCATTATATAAATAGTCATTACTTTAGGTTGTAATGAAACTGATATTATCTAGAACAATGAACAATTCATTAAATCAAATAATTGAACAAAAGTCAAATTACCACAACTTACTAAAGCTAACATTAGAAAGCTGGGCGAGTTCCACGTCCCCTCGTTTCCTGCCAATTCAAAACAGGGATAACTTCAGAATCTTGAGTCGTAGTCTGTTTATTCGATTTTGCAAGAGTTGGTTCTGGAGCAATCAACCCACTTCGACTGAAGCTTGAAACATCATCACTAAAGTTTGTGGCTAAAACAGAAGAGTTAGTGCCGAATGATGTAAACAACATCACCAACCCCAAAACAACGGCTAAGCTCAAACATACCAACGATTTTATCTGACAACAACCACCTAACTGACTTCTCATTTAAAAATTCTCCAAATTCATTATCAAAATCATTATACATCTAATTTTAAGAAGAGGAAAGGTTTATATCACTTTTTACAGTTATTTATAAACTAATTTCTCAATTTATTTACATTTTTTTAATTTTTGCCTATAAAGCATTCATTTTAGTGTCCATTTTTAGGCAATTGCCATCCGATCAACCAATCCATCTTCTCACTTTTTAAGAATCGATGGATTTCATCCAGGTGAGTAAAGTACCCAAATTTACCTTGATTTCCGCTGCATACCCCAATCAGTTCTTCATCCACATTAATTAATGGACCCCCTGATCGGCCTGGTCGGGAAGTCGATTTCATTTGCCAATAAAAAGCGGATCCAGAAAGAGGATTTTCCAACAATTTTCTTGATAGAACCGTAACCTTTTCCAATGTTGGTGGACTCAAATCCGAACAACCGATGGAAGAAGCTGAAAACCCCTTTTCTATTGCCGGTTTTTTACTTGAGATCGATATAAAAGTAAGAGCATCGCTTCTTTTATAAGGAACAGAAAGCAAGGCTAAATCAGAATCGATTGATGAATTTATCGGCAGCGCATTCACCAATCTAAAATTTACATTTGGGTACGATTTCTCCGAAAAAAGTTCCAGAGTTATCTCTTTAATATCTCGGATCACATGGTTTGAGGAAAGAATGTACGCTCTCCCATTTTTTAAGGCGACCAAAGATCCTGAACCGATCGCCTGTCTTCCATCAGTAATTCGGACTATAGCGTACTTTAAGTTATCTTTCTTGTTTTTGACTATCTTATCCTGAGATCGACTAAAGAGAATAAAATCCCTTGAAGATAGGACAATAAAAAAACAGAGAAAAAAAACCACTGAAAATCGCATAAAAATCCACAAACCAAAAATTAGAGTGATTAAAAATCGTAGGATCCAATCAAGGATGCAAAACAAGGAATATCAAATATCTTAATGATAAAGAAAATCCCAAATAATGCATCATTGCTGAATCCCTGTCATTCGATTAACCAACGAATACACCGCCGGGGATATCAAATCCAAACAGATTTGGAAATGAATTTAACAATGTCCCTGTATTTCCCGTGGTGGTAAAATCAAAGACCCTCAAAGTAGGATTAGAGAATGGGCCTGAGGAAGCAAACAATGCAGCTTTACCAGAACCATTCAAATCTGCGGTTGAGATATGATACGTTGTCGCATCGGTGGGGTTTGTCGAATTGCTCGATGGCGTATTGCTTGGCAATACGATTGAAGCAACCGCCTGCCCAGAACCATTAAACGCCACTACAGCGGTTGATCCCATCGCATTCACAATAACATATGGATTAAAGGTTCCAAAAATATCCCCTGCCGTAACAGTTACACCACCTGTAAACGTTGATGCAAAAGCATAATAACTTTGTAGTACGTTAGCAAATCGATCGAATACTTTAACATTGGGACCACCGCCTGGACCTGCTCCAGTAATAATATCATCATAACTGGTCCCAAATACATCGGCAGAGGCTACCGTTACCCCACCCGTGAAAGCAGAGTCGTATGCATAAAAGCTTAAAACCAATTGACCGGTCTTCCCATCGAACACTTTCACATTGGGACCACCGCCATATCCTGCACCTGTAATAATATCATCGTAACCATTACCGAAAACATCCCCCACAGCAACATAGACTCCCCCAGTAAAGGAAGGATCATAGGCATAAAAGCTTAAAAGCAATTGGCCAGTATATGGGTTGAAGACTTTAATATTCGGACCACCTGTTGGCCCAGGAGCCGTTACCAATTCAGGCATTCCTGTCCCGCTCAGATTTCCGATGGCAGTTCGAACTCCGCCAGAAAAGCTTGGATCATACGCATAGAAATTATTGATATCTACACCATTTTGATATATCTGCACTTCTGGTCCACCACCAGCCCCTGGAGCAACTGCATAAAGTTGAGGGGTTGCCGAAGCAGCCAAATAACTTGATGTGGTTGATCCTGCACCAAGAGGGGTTTGATTTCGCAAAATCTGGATAGCAGATGGGTTACTCGGATTCTGGATATTGGTAATTCCTGTCGCTAGATTGATTATGCTATCTCCGGTGCCCCCTGGATTTTGTAAAGGATAGTTAGGACCTGAAGGAGAGCCAAAAAAGTTATTCTGTGCCTGAATGGTACTAGCGGAATTATTATCGATTGCTGCATTGGTATTACCAATGAAATTATTGAAATGCACATCGATCGTAGGAGTATCTGTGGTTGCCAAACCAGAGAAGATCCCATCAAAGTTCGATTGGAAGGTGTTACCCGTAATGTTAACAACTGTTCCAGGATCTGTAACTTCAACTCCAGCGGAAGTATCCCCAAAGGTATCCGTTCCAAGCATATTGGAGAATGTATTACCAGTAATCGTAACATTAGAACCTAGAGATGCTTCAACTCCATAATCGATATTTAGACTGCTCGCCCCTTTTCCAGTAAAAGTCGAATTGCTGACAGTGCCCGTAGAAGCATTGACAAAATAAGCTCCAATTTCCCCAATATTAGTAAATGAACTATTATTGATCGTTAAATTTGCGCCAATGGCGATTACGCCAAATCCCAAAAATGGATTGCCGCTTCCCTCGAAGGCAATATTCTGAAACGCAACGTTGGTAATTGTACCCGTTGCCCCGGCATCGTAACGGATCCCCTGACCAATATCATAAGTTCCCGCCAACCCATTTATAGTCAAATTACTGAAGTTAACCGTTGTTCCAGCAGTTTCTGCCATTACCAACAAAAATGCTGATGCATCTCCTGTGGTTGTCCCTACGCTTGCGCTAGGGCTCAAAATCGTCGCCCCTTCCCCCGAACCAACAATATTCAAAGTCTTGTTAAAGGTCGTCTGTGGAGTCCACGAAAAGGTTTTCGCTGCCAATTCAATAGTATCCCCCGGAGAAGCAGCTGCTGTGGCAGCGCCAATTGAATTAAAAGCATTTGTTTTAATTATCAGGCCAGTGACCTGACTTGGTAAGCCTGGGTTGAAAGTTACTATTCTTCCTGGAGGCCCAGTAAAAGTAGGATCTACATAAAATGTGGATGGTACTGTTCGATCTTCAAGCTCTCGTAACTGCGGTTTAAATTGATTTAACTTACGGTCGTTATCATTTGCCTTAGTTGCTGAAGAATAACTAGATGATTTATAATCCTTTATATTCCCCAAAAATGAATTGAACCAATTCGAAATCATAACAAAAAATCCCCTATAAAAACTGACTAAATATCCTTAAAACTGAAATTTCTTCCGTGGGTTACAAAGATCGTCAAAACAATTATTGACGGTCTTCCATTAATTGATTTCGCCCCTTACAATCGTTGCAGAACCACTTGTTTAATTCAGCTCGACTCCTAAAAGACGATCAACTTTTACTCTCTATGATCAAAAGAATTATTCAAACAAACATTTTATTTTTGACAAAAATCTTATCAACAACAATTTAATTTATATTTGAATAATCATCTAGAGGCCGAAATTTCATATCAATTATTAATTTATTATTTGAATAATTGATTTACACATTATAAGTCAAATTATCAAAATATCTGAAAATTAAGACTAAAAATTAAAAAATAGAAAATTTTGAAGTTAATATCATAGTACCACGATAAAATCTCCTTTATACGACTATAATTTATCCTAAACACTTTTCGTATAATATCAACCCATTTTCTCCAAATATTTTAAATATATTATCTCATCCTATTTATCCAGAATACCTAAATCACCCTAAATCTCTCAAATTCGCAAACACTTCATATTCTCATTTAGAATATTTTGGCATTTATTTGCAGTCCTCACTCGAATACCCCACATTTTTGGAATAATCGATGAACTTTCCCCAATCGAACCGTCGATAACCAGAATGTTTGGAATTATCGATTTATTGATTGAGGATGGTCGATGAAGAAAATTAGTGGTTTGATCTTCCTCCAGATTGTTTGCATGAACTTTGGTTGTAATCAGATATATTACGGCGCCCGTAATACAATTAATGAACCAATTCAGTTGTTTAACAATCTGGAACTGACCCACCAAACCAAAAAATACGCTAAGCATGCTTGGAAAGATTTCGCCAAAGAACATCCAGAATGGGCATCCTCTCAAGGATTCCATGACGGATTTATAGATGGATACGCTGGTTTCCTTGATCGTGGAGGAACAGGGGAACCTCCTGCAGTTCCCCCACCAAAATACCGCAGAAATCGCTATCTGAACCCTGCGGGGTATGAAGCGATCGAACAATACTTTTCTGGATACACGGTCGGTGCTCAAATGGGTAAAGCCAGCGGAATCCGAGAGACCTTGGTTGTTCCGGTATTGATCCCTGCGAAAGCCGACAACAAAGGAATAACGAATACAGGTAGCAAAACAGAGAATAATGTTACAGAGTCGCCTGAGGATATCCCCAATCAATCGCTGCCCACTCCTAAAAAGCTGGATAAGAATTTGACCAAGGAAAGCGACAAAGGCAACAAAGGCGACAAAGAACCGTAGTAATCTGAAAGATAGAGCGGAATAATCCGCTGAGCTTTTACGATCAAAAATTTCGGAAATTCGATCGATCAATTGCTTCATACAAAGATAGAATCGCTCAGCAAACAAAGGATCTTTGAGTTGAAATCGTAATACCACCAACGTAGGGTTTTGCGCTGAATATGATTTACTTAAAGACGATTTACTCAAAAATGCGACAATTCCTTTTAACGACCCAAGGAAGTGGAAATGATGTACTGGAAGACGAATTTGAGAATACCTGAATCGATTACACTCCAGATGTTGGATCTTCTCAAAATTCAACGGTATCGTGGGAAATCGACCATTTTCACTTGCTTGATGTTTTGTTTTTTTGTTGGAAGTAATGGTTGTGCATCGTTCACAAATCCGATAGCGGATGGGATTCCTGTTCGAAGGCTTCCGGATGAATTGAAGGGAATTTCGCGCGAAAACCTGAAATCGATACCCTTCAATCTTTTGCGGCAGAAGAAACCAGATTATCATCTGGTCGATGCTGGGGACATTTTGGGTATTGTGATTGAAGGGGTTCTCAGTGATCGGGGGACGATCCCTATTCAGCCCCCTGCCGTTGGACCAGGCCCCATCTCTACCGCTCTTGGCACTCCTATTCAAGTTCAAGATGGAGGCAAATTGATTTTGCCTTATATCGAACCCTTGGATGTCAAAGGGTTGACTTTGGAAGAGGTTCGAGCAAAAATTGTTGATGCCTACACGAAGAAGAAGAAGATTCTCAAAGATGGCAATGAACGAATCCTTGTTTCGCTCATTCAACCCAGAAAATATAATGTCTTGGTCATTCGAGAAGATACAGGAACAACTAATTATGCCATAGGTCCAAGTTTTGGTAATGCTGGAGCTATTGTAGGAAGCAATAAGAAAGGGACCGGTTTTTCTCTGGACTTGCCTATTTACGAAAATGACGTGTTTTCCGCTTTGGCGAAGAGTGGTGGTCTGCCAGGAACGGATGCAAAAAACGAGGTAACCATCTACCGAAAAAACACGCGCAAAAGGGATGGCAAGACTTTGCCTGACATCCTTACTATCCCACTGAAATTGCAGCCTGGTCAAGATATTCCTTTTCAACCGGAAGATGTTATCCTTGATAATGGCGATATAGTTTATATTCAATCTCGTGATGCAGAGTTCTTCTTTACGGGAGGTCTTCTCGGTGCTGGTCAATATCTACTCCCGAGGGATTATGACTTGAACGTTATTCAAGCAGTAAATTATGTTCGCGGACCTTTGGTTAACGGTGGATTCGGACAAGCATTTTTCATTGCTACTGTTGTTAATACGGGGCTTGGTAATCCGTCCCCAAGCTTAATCAATGTTTTAAGGAAAACACCAAACGGTCAACAAGTAAATATTCGCGTTGACCTGAATTTAGCTTTGCGGGATCCGAGGGAACGAATCCTGATTCAACCAGGAGACTATATTATCTTACAAGAACGCCCCGAAGAATCCTTTGGTAGATACTTTAGCACTATCTTTAAGTATAACTTACTATGGACTATTGTAAATAAACCAGACTTCAATGCGACCAATAACCTAGCAGGTCCATAATCTTCAAACCCGATCGCCCACGATCAATCAACAGCCCATTTACAACCGCTTTCAACCACTAAGAGAAGATGCAGGAATTGGGTCAGTTCCAAATCCTGCTAAACCAACTGGAAGTTTTTGGTATTGGCTTGATCAATCTCAGAGGTAACCCACGCAATACCGCATTGCCATTATGATAGCAAATCTGTTCCGTTTGAGCTTCGCCAATCCAGCGACGAAGCACAGAAACCGCTTGGGCATAGAGTGGACGACGTCGTCGAGGCGAATGAGCATCGGTTCCGAGCACATGAACCATCCCACGGCGAAACCAGCTTCGTAAGGCTCTCTCCATTCGCTGATCAACAGGTTGAGTAATACTGCTTGTGGAAACTTGAACCAGGCAACCCATGGAAATCAACTCCTCGATTATTCCTGGTTCATAAAGCCATTCGTTCGTGCGTTCGGCATGGGCTAAAATTGGCCGAATTCGTTGTTCTCGAAAAAAGTTTACCACCGATCGAATATCGATATACAAATTATTGGGTTGTTCAAGAAGGACATATTGCCGTTGATTTGCAATACTCAAGTAGCGATTTTCTGCCCAATCCACTTCAATATCAGGATCGATCATAATCTCAGCAGCGGGAACAAGTTCCAAATCGATCTGTTGGGCAGTCAATTCTGATTGTAATTCTGCAATCGATTGCAAAATACGCTCTGGGGTAACTTCGGGATAAAGATAATTTTGGTGCGATAATGCTACGCTGAGACCAACCCCTTCTGCAACCAACATCTGGCACATTTCGACCGCTTCCGCTTGAGTTTTCGGTCCATCATCCAATCCTGCCAATAGATGAACATGAACATCGACAAAAGGCAACATTCGTATTATTTAACTCCTTCTTGAACTTGATCTACTCTATTTCTTTTTCTAACCTTTAGTAGCTTTTTAATTCCACCTGTTTGAGACTCCTCAAAAGCATCTTCTTTAACATCATTTTTGACATATTCTTCTGCGTATCCATAAGAATAGGAATAGGCATCATAGTTATAGCTATAACCATAAGTATATCCCGCAACCTGATTCTTCTTGGGTGTTTGAGCAACCACTCCTAATAAATTCGCACCGATCGAGACAAGGATATCTCTCGCCCTCTCCGCAGAGGATCGATTATTTTTCATCAGATTAATGACCAGAATTGTCCCATCGACTCGGGAAGCTACAACAGCAGGATCGGTTACCGCCAGAAGCGGGGGACTATCGATTAGAACAAAATCATACTTTAACCGCACTTGATCAATGAATTCTTTAAATCGTGCCGAGGTCAAGAGTTCTGCTGGGTTCGCAGGGCGGGGACCACAGGGTAAAATCGTTAATCCTGGAACCGCGCAACTTTGAACAGCATCCTCTAGCTTCTCCTCCCCCATTAAGACAGATGAAAAACCCTTATCCTTATTTGTAATTCCAAATAGTTCATGAACTCGTGGTCGGCGTAAGTCACAGTCAATCAAAATGATCTTCTTCCCTGATTGGGCAATCGAAATAGCGAGATTAGCCACCGTTGTCGATTTCCCATCATGAGGGTTTGGCGAGGTTATTTGTATAACCTGATGACCTTTACCTCGTGTACTGAAATAGATAGACGTTCTTAGCCCTCGGAAAACTTCTGCTTCGGTCGATTTCGGATTGTGATAGGTTAAAAGCAGTGGATCAAGCAACAATCCGGTCTGCTCAATCGTTTCAGGTGCTGTAAGGTGAGGAACATGACCAATAACAGCTACTCCCAATCGTTGACGAATATCTTCGGGACTGCGGAAACTCCTATCGGTAAATTCCCCTAATAGCGCTATCCCAATTCCTAGAATCATCCCCATCATCGCTGGCAACATTAATCCCCTCATTAAGTTTGGTCCAATTTTGACACCTGGACCAGCGGGATCTAAAATTCGAGCATCGTAGGCTGAAGAATCTTTAGATAAATCTAAAGCCTCCAATCGACCATTTAATGTTGTTATCTCTTTGGCCAGCTCTTCCAGTGATTTCTTCGCATTCAGTTCGTCATTCAATAATGGCTCAAGCTCATTCAATTGTACTCGTATCTTTTTTAGGGAATTTTTTGTACTTTCTTCTTGAGAAGTAATCGTTTCCGTTTCGGATTTCAGTTTTTGAATATATAGATCAATGACAGAAGATTGTGATTTTTGTTTCGGATTAGGGCGAAACGGCTCTTTCTCCATCCCAAGAAGACGGTTATTTAATCGATCGATTCTCTTTTGGAGAACGATTACTTGCGGATGATCCGGCCCAAAAGAAACCATCTTATCGTTAAGCTCATCTTCCAATTCTTGCAACTTATCGTTTGCAAAAGGAAGTCGTTGATTCGATGCAAGTGGAGAAGACCCATTCCGATCTTGTGGTAATGCTAAAAGATACAATAATTCCTCTGGATTTACTTTATCTCTTTGCCTTGTAATCAATGCAATTTGGTTATCGATTTCAATTTTACGATTACTCAATTCAAATAATCGAGTATCGAGAACTCCACTTCGGTTCTTTAGATCATCCAAGGATACTTCTATATGGGATTCTCGGATTTTTTTTCTTATATCTTTCAAAGAGTCTTGAAGCTTAGTTCGATCCTCTATGTCTTTATCCCTAGCTTTTAGGAGTGCATTGAGATTTTCACTGGTGGCAGTTTTCGAAAGACTAGCAATAAAATCGCGATAACCATCAACTATAGAATTAACAGCATATTCACAATCCTGAGCATTTCCTCCCGTGAAAGTGATCGTTAAAACATTAGTTCCATTATTCGATGTTGACCCAGCTGCAGAAATTCGAGTGAGACCCATTCCCATGGAAATATAGCCTACATAATCTGCAGGAGGTTGCTTCATCGGCATCGACTTTAAACGAGCTGCCGCGAGCTGAAGCACTTCGTGGGAACGGATAATAATTTCTTGAGTCGAAACATAATCTTCGACATAAGCATTCCTAAAATCTAAACTACTACTTCCGGTCGATGTTGGAACCGGTTCTGAACGTCTTTTAAGAACAATAAGCTTCGTCGCTGATTGAAAAATAGCAGGCTTTTGAGAATTTTGAATCGAGCCAATAATCAAACCTATTACCAATCCCAAGAACAAGATCGCTTTTTTCCGCCAAAAAACAGCGAGTAAATTAATCTGAACTTTGGGTTTGGCATCCATACTACTGGTGTTTGAATCTAAAAAATCGGCCACGGTATCCTCTTAATATTTTCGAATGCTCTTGGTGAAAGATACGGATTATCCAATTTAATCTTATCAGGAAATCTGCGCTATTTCAACAAACCTTGACTCTGAAATTGGCGAATCTTCCTCATCGGACACAGAAGAAAATGATGAAGCTAAAGACAATGATTTTGTTGACTTAGCCGATTTTGCCAATACAGGCACATAACCAAAACCAGATTCTGAAGTAGAATAGTCTTTTGCTTCTTTGGTTGCTTCTATCCTAACCCCAGCTTTCGATTCGCTGCTGGGAATCAACGAAGATTCAAAGACCTGAGATACCGCTAGCTCTGCATGTTCAACCATATCAGTCAAATAACTGAGCTTTTCCCAAATCGAATGCTGATCAGGATTACCCACAGCGGTCAATCGGCCAATCACTTGATCATTCAAAAACAAAGGGAGTTCTGCTCGCCATGAAGAGAGAGTTTGATGCGACTCTTCACCAAACCGATTCCATTTTGCATGATAATTTTCATGCAGAACTGGAGCATTGACATCTAAACAAACCTGTCGAAGATTAAGTTTTTCGGCCATTCTGGTCAAATGGTCCCAAATGAACGGCCAATCGGCACTCCCTTGTAATCGAACCTCTAACGAATGTCGCCGATCCGGCAAATGACCGTGTCGAAAAGCGATTGCCATAGATAAAACTCGTTGTTTGATTAGAAACAATTCCGCATGCCCGAATAATCGATTGGCAATCAAACCAATCAGGACAATTCCAATACTGATAATGGAAAAAATATCATTCTGAAAAATCAGACTGAGTATCGCTCCCGCCGAAGTACAAACCGAAAATAATACCACCAACAAAAGCACGTGAACTTTATTGAGCCCTACATTGAGTAAACAATGATGCAGATGACCCCGATCGGTTTCGTAAATACTTCTACCAGTAAGTTTTCGCCGAATCAAAGCCGCACAAGAATCAAAAATGGGTAGAATTAGCAACCCGATCGGAATAAAGATTGTCAATGCGGTCGAACTCTTCATCCCCCCTTGCAAAGCAAGCGCACCGATCAGCAACCCCAAAAGCATACTACCGCAGTCGCCCAGATAGATGCGTGCAGGGGGTAAATTATATCGCAAAAATCCTATGATGCAACCAGCAAGCGCTAATGCAATCAGTGCGATCAAAATCTGGTTCGTCAAAACAGCTAAAATGGCAATAGTAATAGATGCTATCAAGGTAAAACTGCCAACTAACCCATCCATTCCATCCAATAAATTAATGGCGTTTATACATCCTAGCAACCAAAAAGCCGCAAAGACATAACCCATGAACCCTAATTCGATCGGATAGTTCAAAACAAAAACCACGTTAATTTGAAAAGAATTTGAGGATAAAAGTAAACTGATGGCAATCAGCTGACCAATCAACTTATGTCGACCACGCATCCCTTTATAATCATCCCAAATGCCAAGAATCACTATGAAAAAAATCCCCAGAAGAATCATCGGCAAACCAGTTTCTTGAGCTATCCAACCGCGAACTCGATCATCAATTAAGGCAAATTGTCCAAGAACGATCATTAGTGAGCAAAAAATTGCAATCCCACCAACTAAAGGGATAGGTTCTTTTTGCAACTTTCGACGATTATCAGGACAATCCAGCAATCGAATCCGAAAAGCAACCCTTCGGAGTATAGGGATCATCAGAACTGCCACGAGAGCATTTACGCAAAGAATGATCAATAGATAGGAAAGATCACTTAAAAGCACAGTTTTCCTTTTTGTTTAAGGTTAAGATTGATCAACTATTTGACACCGATTCCGAAACAACAAACGAAATCACCGCAACTTCTTCCCAGATTTACTTTTAATTCCATTACTCGCTCCAAACCTTCATGCGATTTTTCCGCTTTTCAAGATTTTTTTTAAGATTTTATACATCGTCTCAAAATTATCGTTTAAGGCAAATATTGCTTAGTGTCAATGAGGTCAAGAATCTCTCTAACATCTTTCTTAACCGTCTATTAATAAACTCATCACTAAGGAATAATCTACTTGAAAGAGAACATTTAAATTTAATTGCTCAAGGATAAGATCGATTAATCAAGATAGAACTTATTACATAACAATCATTTAGAACCAATCAAATACTTCATGAACAAATTCAATGTTAAAAAATTAGACGATTGACTATTGATTGAGCTTTTTCAACTCACTTTTGGCGATTGTTTTATTTTTTGATGATCCACAAAACAAAATATTCTTTATTTGCGATCGATAATCTGTAATCAACTCTCTCTTATAATGCGAAATTTAAATTCAAAATCAATCCGTTTCGCAAATCTTTCATTAAATTTCTTTGTTTCTGCACGATTTTTCTTTTAATTTTAATGTCCCGACCCTTCATCCACTCAGTTCTAATCGATGATTACGCTTCAAATCTCTTCGTTATACCTAATAATTTTACTGGTATAGTTCTTTTTTCCTTTAAACCTCTCTTAAATTTTCTTGATCAACATTCAATATTGCAGGTTTGGCTAAAGCTCACTTATTAACCCCTCGAATATATTCCTAATATTTTTCCAAAGTCTTTAATTTACAAGAATTTGCCGATAGATCAAGGGTACCATGAATGCTCCAAATTTCACACTAAACAACTACCCCATTCCAAATCAACCTTAAAAGAGCGGAGGACCAAGATATTTCTACTAAAATACTTCTATCCCTTAAGCAGAAATCTAAACCCACTTCCTTTGACGAATTTATTTATCTCAAGTTCCTTCCATATAAGAAAAAACGATTTCTTCAAAAACCTATGGTCTTTCTAAACCAAATAAAAGATAATATAAATCGCACCTCTTGAAATATCTTTTTAATTACAAACTGATTTTACTACCTGGGTCAAATCTTTATTTCTTTATTGCTTTGTTGTAATCGATTAGTTGTAAAATCCATTCCCATATCTTCTTCAGATATTGGATTATTAGTCCAATAAAACCTAAAAGATAAAATTATATTCAATAATAACCTCTCCTTAGCTCAACCTTTACTTTACTCATCCTATCTCATTAATACATAAGTATTTAGCATAATTTATTAAAAATCCATCGTTCGCAAAGATTAAGACATTAAACAATCGTTCTCAAAATCAGAATTCACTAAATATTCTTGATCGATTTACCGCCCAATTTAGAAACAAATTTGGAAGATAATTAATCGATTTTATTTATCCGGACGGAATTTTAATCTTGCATCGCAAGTTCCATTTCTAAGTTCCATTTCTAAGTTCCATTTCTAAGTTCCATTTCTAAGTTCCATTTCTAAGTTCGGGGGATTCTTATATTAGGCTCAACGAAACCACTAAAATCACTGACAAATCGGTTTTAAATTTATGTATTCAATATTCTAACAGCTGCTGCAGATACTAGTTTTGAATAATTCAAAGTATTTATTTGAAAATTATTTATTTGGATTTTTTATCTCCAATTATCTGTATTCCATCATAACATTTTCTTTGGATTAAATTTCGATCAAATTATGCTTAAATATTTGGCATTCAACAATTTATTACAACCTCCATCGCTTGCTCAATCAAATCAAAAGATTTAAACAATCGAAGATTGAAATCATATTTCTATAATCCTAAGTTATTAATTTAGAGCTATTTACATATGATTTCACAAACATCCTCACTAAATATGCCCTAAATTATCCACAATTCCAATTTTTCTACATAAAATTATGCGATTTCTGCGCCAATTGTTTAAAAAATCTCAAGAAAAATCTGCTTTCTTCTTAATTTTATAAAGTTATGACTATGAAATACTTTAATCGCCAAAGAACTTCATTGAGCTTGCGACAAGTTCTATTCCAACTATCCATCAGAAAAATAGAATAAAACTTCCAACTTTTAAGTTGTAGCCCAAGCTTCGATTTGACACAAACAAGGAAAAATGAATATGACTTATTCCTTTCTATCCATTGGATTTTCCCAGAGCATGATATTTCTTGTAATTTCTCTTGCTATTGGTCGAATTTGCACTTCATCTCTTTTTGGATCCTCCAAATCTATTGCCCATATCACTTCGAATCAAATGATTCTTGGGAATGATTCCACAATAAGGTGTTACTCACTTAATCCCAAGATCACTGAAAATAGCAAGAGAAATAGCTCGAAAACAAGTAAAGATCATCTCCAAATCAACCCTCTATTCAAGTCGCTTCAGCAAGAAGGCTGGTCAATAGGCAACGTTACCAAAATCCAACTACCCCAACCAGTTTTGAAAGATTCGTTTAACAAGATGGAACAACAAAAAGCTATGGAAGAACTAATTAAGGAACAATATTCACTAGAAGATTGGCTTCAAGAGAGCGTCGTTGCCCCTTTTATCCTTCAAATAGGCGAAATAAAATCCGATCAAAACAATAAAACAGATCCTTATCGTACCGTGAACCTATTTTTTGTCGTCCATGTACCAGAGAGTCAAGAAAGGGATGAAAAGTGGATGCAATCGTTTTTTGGTGAAAACCAAGAAGAGATAAAATCAAAATCTTTCACTGCCGAGGAACTAACGAAAAGGAAAATCAAAATCGATGAAACGAACCAAAAAAACGAATCGTATGGTCACACTCAAATACAACTTTTAGACAAAGTAGAAGTTCAGATGAGTGGTCATTCCTTTTTAAGCAGAACTGCTCAATCGATCGTTGTTGCCTCTCAAACGGATCCTCGATTCGACCAAGATAAAGAATACCCTAACCAGTGGTGTCCTCTAGAAAAGCTGGAAACAGGGTTCAAACGCGGCTCGAATCATGCTTATACTGGTGGCGCCTTTTATCTAAAGGCCACACGCTTAGCATTGGCTTCGGATGCCTGGATGATAGAAGCTCATCTAGTCTATGCAGAACCGATTGGCTGGTTTGAAGGGGCGAATCTATTGCGTTCCAAACTTCCACCGATTGCGCAGAAGATGGTTCGTTCTCTGCGCCGAGAAATTCATAAGAAAAAATCGCCAAGATGATTTAGCAAGAGATCATTATGGCGCATGCAGATAGCTCGATAGCTTAATCATGAGGTTATTTAGACCCTCGAATGGGATTTACATGTTGCTTTTCTAAATCAATTATTCGCGGTTCACTAAACTATCGGATTTCGACCAGAGATCGCTACCCTTTTGTCTGAATTAAGTTAGTAGTTCTTGACGAGAAGGAACTTACCTATTTCAAGCTGATGCAAAACTTGGGCAGGATCTTCAACGACCATCCTGCTCAATCGCAATTCTCAATCTTAAACAAACTAAATTCTCCTCACCCCAGGTAGCTTGCGTAGCTTGTTTCGCAAATCGGAAATCCAACTTCTTATTTATTAATTTAAATGTCTTTAGTTTCTGGAATCATATGTAAACATTCCCAAACATGTAATCCTGGCTTACCTCTTGACAGAATCTCTGGTAGATAATCTGAAATCATTGACTTATTCCATCGTTGCGAAATGTAAACACGAGACCCCTCTATTTTCAAAGGAGGCAAAAGTCATCTTTCCTCAAATTGAATCGATCAGCCGATTCAATTTATTGTTGTGGAACCATTGCTGGATTCGCCAAAAATTCTTCGGGCCTTTGAATCTGGATTGGAGAAGGATGTTCTTGGCTGGGATAATATACCTCGGATCGAAACGGAAAATCTATTAGTCTGGTTCCTCGGATCTCTTCAAATGGACTTGCAAAGAAAGAAATATCTCAATTCTTTTTGCCAGTCATTATCGAGTTCAGCTGAGCAAAGCAATATAAATGCAAGAGACTACTTTAATCATAAGTGGTGAATCTTGGACTCTAGAGCCATTCACTGAATCGCTTTGACTTATTTAGATGGAAGTATATCAGTTAAGATATTCGAATCTCTCCATTCATCCCTTTTCGATCATTGATTTTCTCGCACTTATTCCTGCTCCATCGTTCGGTTAAAAGTTCGTATCGACTACTCAGTTCTACGTCATCTGGGAAATGAAAACTCATTTCGATAATAATCGCTAAGTGATAACGCAATCATCTCCATCATCGAGCTGTCCCCAGTTTCCGATTGGTTCCCTACTTCAGATAAAGCTTGCAGGAGGAGTTGCATATTATCATTGATTAGGAGTTGTTCTGCGCATGCAATTCGTTATAACACTTTAAAAATAACTTTATCGATAGAGTTTTCTGAACAAACTCCAAAAAATCGTTCCCACAATGATTATGCGGTCTTTCGCATCACACAAAAACTTTCCTTGATTTTGGCTAGAATCATGGGCTCCGCACTGAAATGGGGCATCATCTCATCCATTTTACTTACCTCAACAACCAGTCTATTCATACACTACTCTGCTCATCGACGAAACTTCGGTTCGTCTTAGCTTTGACTTGTTTCAGTCCATTTTCGAACAAAGCACTATCAATTTCTCTCTCTTATCTGTTTGTTATTTTCCATATTTCTCCGTATTCGAGGGTGATGTATTTAACTAATCAGAAATATGGGCAACGCTTGACAGTATCGATATTTTATCCTCGGCCAAACAAGAAATCCCCCAGCAGATCCAAATCAGAACCCCCCAACTAACTCACCCATTTAAATGATGGCCAGGGCGATCTGGTGAAGTTTCATAAATAGGCAAAAATACCCATGGTGTGAAGTGACGATTGACACAATACCTAGTCAACTGTTTCAACATCTGGAAGTCGTATCTATTGGCTGTCCAAACATCCAAATGAAGCGCTGCCAATCGAAATTGGTGCTTGAGATTGGTTCGCGCTCTGATGACTTTTCCGAGGAATGAAGATAAATATCTAGAGAAATCGATGATTAAATGGAATTTAAGAGCCTGAAGAAGAGGAATAGGGCTAAAGATGAAATTTGTTTATTTTCAAACAATCCTCGAGCGTCATTTGGTTGGATTAAAATGGAAACAAAAAGATACTATCTTCAAAGATGATCTAAGTGATTTTAAAGGTAAAAAAAATTATTGAGCAATTTTAGATTGCTCAATAATGAGATAGGGCGAATAATAAAACTTAGCGATTAAATCTCTTTAGCGATTAAATCTTTCATCATTGTTTCCTGCATTTCCTCCATCCATTCGAGCTTCATCAGAGGTATTATTGATCCAGTTCTTCCATTTGTCTTCCCGTTTTTTACGATCGGCATTTCGCGTTCCCGCTAATTCGGAAAAAACCTGAACCATAGAACCATCATCACTAATGAGCAGAATCTCACGATCGCAGGAATCGGTAACTTTCTTGTTTGGATTTGCGGAACTCCCCATGCTCGAATCCCCCCCCTCAACATCCGCAACAATCATATCCGTTCGGGTAGTATCGACAAGAACACCTCGAACAGGATTTTTAGACTTTGCATCGCGAATCGCCATCGTTTTGCGAATAACAAAGTTCTTGCTTTCGGACGACCATAAGGGAACTTCGACCAATTCTTTCGACCCAAAATAGGTTCCTTCAGTTACTATCGTATTTGCAACCAGCCAATCTCCTAATGGTTCTTTGTAGGTATCGATCTTAATCTGAGGAAGCCAGCGTTGAATTTGCATCATCGCTTGACCTGGTTTCAAGCTAGAGACCGCTTGTTTCGCCTTGGGGTCGCTCGCTTTTTTCTCTTGAGTCGATGGATCGACAGCATAGAGGAAAGATTCTCGAGGAAGTGAAATAACGTTGTCGACAGTCGACCATGGTCCAACGATATCCTTAATCTCTGCATCCGAAGGTTGTGAAACCAGATCTTTTTTCCCAAAGTTTGGATTTTTGATCGTTAATTGAATTCGATAGCGGTAAGCGACACCAGCTCGCAGATTGGGATCGCTATCCACAACTCGAATAAGAACATAATCAGGGACATCGGTTACGGAATTCATAATAAATCCAGAATTTCCAACACCCATGTTGTTTCCTGGCCCATTATTACCACTCATGAAACCGGGCAGATTCTTGAGTCCAGGATTAGCCATGGCGGGGTTGATACCGCCGAAGAAATCTCCAGGATTAGTCCCCTGACCTGAAGCAAACTCGTCATCACCAAAAATATTTCCTTCCCCTTTCAGTTTATTTGCTGATTTAGCAGGTTGAGGAGTTTTATTGGCAGCTTTGAATTTATCGATCGTCTGGCGAAGCATCGGCATCCGAATAGTTGGATATTGATTATCCAGTATTTCTGGAAGTGGGAGAACCAAGTTATTGGAACGGTCCAACATGACAAATTCGAGATTATTTTCTTCAGGTTGATTAGCAACTTTTCGACGGTAAATATCGATAAAATGTTCCTTCCAAGGAATATCGTGCCATTCGGATAATTTACCATTGGGAAGCATTTCCGCTCGCTCCAGTTTAATCTCTCGGAAAGCCGGTAACAAATCTGGTTGAGCAAGCAATTCGTCGACCGAATTGAGTTTCAATGCCTTTTGAAACTTTTCGAGAAGATCTCGGTAAGGGAACGAGGCGTTAATAACAATGAATCGCTTGGGATAAAGGGTTAACGCCAAATCTTTATTTTCCAAGGCTTTTTCATCTTCAACAGGAACATAAGAAACTTCCATTCGCTGTGCACCGGAATCATAATATCCTGATGAAGAATCTCCTCTTCCGCCGGTCATTCCCATTCCAGGAGGACCACCCATCATTCCTCCCATAGCCGGGCCTCCTTTCATCCCAGATCCCATTCCAGGGGGACCACCCATCATCCCAGATCCCATACCCGGAGGACCACCTTTCATCCCAGATCCCATACCGGGAGGGCCACCCATCATTCCTCCCATTCCGGGAGGGCCACCGCCCAATCCCTCAGTTCCACCTGCTCCTCCAGGACCATTTCCGGGATTTGCTGGTTGAGGAGGTCTACCTTTTTTGACTTTTTTCCCAAGATTCTTAAATAATTTTTTACGGTCTTCCTCCTGAACCTGACCTTTTTGATTTTGACGTAATACCCCAACCATGACTTTATCGCCTAAATCTCGAATATCCACAGAGAGAATTTTCGCCAACACAACATCCGTTTGAATTTCCTGAACCGCTAACATCGTAGGATTGGTTCGTTTATTATCAGGCTGAGCGATTGGATCAAAGGGATGATGAGGATTGGGAGCTACAGCAACTGTATCAATCACAAAAGGCTTGCGAAATTCACTATCTAGTGGGTTAGGTTCTGCAGCTTGGTTAGTTATCGCGCTGGTGATCCTTTGAACATTCGATTGTAATTCTTTTGCTTTCGCTTCGGGATCGATGCCATCAGAAAAAGCAGAATATGCTCCGAAAAGGAAAAGAAGAATGGTTAGACCTATACAGGCATATAAACCGTATTTTTCTCCCTTTTCAATAATTCTTTCTTGAAAAGACATAAAACAAACCTCTCTAATCTAGAACTAACGAATATGTAAACAAAGTTTGGGCATGTTGGGCAAATAATGAATCTGATGAATCTTACATTTCCATATATTTTTATGAAAATCGGTAATTGGTTTTCCGCTAACCATCACCGATAAGATTATTTCCCTGGCACAACGGGAGTCTTAGATGGATTACCCTCCGATTTTGGGTTTGCCGGACCTTTATTCCCAGGTAGCGGATTACTTCCCTTTTTATCATTCTCCAATTTTGGGATCTCCCCAGCTGAATTTTTAGGAACCATAGGACTATCTGGAGCCTTTTGTTGAGGAGTTTTGCCAGGTTCCTTTGGATCTACAGAAGTCCCCGATTTGGATGGTATATTCGATTTAGGGTCGATCTTTCCAGGGGGATTGGTAGGAGGATTCGTAGGGGGATTCGCAAGATTTCCAGGAGGGGTGACACCGGATGGCGATTGCGTTTTTGGCGCCCCTATCTGAGTTGTCTTTGGCTCCGTTACTTTCAGCCCTTCTGGGAACATCTGGTAAAGATTAGCGATTCCGTATAAGGAAATTTCCAATAAATTATCGGCAATATTCTCCCGGATTCCAGGTTCATCGGAAGGGGGATTTGCTCCAGGGATACCACCCATCGGATTCATAGGACCACGCGATCCCCCTCCGGGACGTATCATAGGCGGAACTTTACCTCCTGGGAATCCCATACCTGGATAACCCATGCCTGGAAATCCCGATCGCAAATTCATTCCAGAAGTTAAAGTTGCACGATTACTGGTGCTATAAGACATCGCATCATGAGATCGCGACCAGTGAAATTGTGTTAACTGAATCCGTAAAGGGGAATTGGCAGTTGCTTCGAGTATATCGGTAAAGTACGATTCATCCGCAATCAAAACCATCCCAAAAGGTAATCGGCGTACCTGTTCGGTGGTATCGAGATAACGTTTTCGTTTCAAGCCGAGTGGAGTAGTATCCGTATCTGTAGCGCTAGCACCTCCCGTCGATCCTGTGGCAACTGGGGGCGTGCCTCCAGAAGTTGGCATTCCGCCCATAGGGCCAGGACCACCTGTTGTTGGAGTCGTCGTAGGGGTCGTCGCCGCATTCTGTTTCGCTATTTCATCGACCACTTTTTGACTAAATGGAGCCATTTTAAGCTGATAGATCGATGTTCGTGAACTGAGATATCCTAACGATATTTTATCGATTCGCTTAATCGGTACGGTCCTCTCATCAAACATCTGTTCCACCTGAAGTATTTCTTCAGGGGATCGAGAGAGAATATGCTTTTTCAATGGCTTTACTGCAATCTCTTCACCTGCTTTGACATTATCCCCTTCGATGACAAATTCGATCGGATCTTCATTTGCTGCCAACCAGACTTTCAAATACATTTGGTTCCCAACACCCATGATTTGCAAATGATCTGTAATATTTTTTAGCTTGGCTTGAAGTACATTTTGCTTTTTCTCATTGGTTCCCACCTGCAGATCGATTTCCCAATTTCTACTTCGAAACTTTCGATGGAGTGGACTCTTCTTGGCATTTTCGGGATCAACCATAACAAATTGTGCCGCTTTGTGATTCACTCGATCTGCAATCAAGACAAGCTGAGTTTGTACCCATAAATCCTCTAAAGCCAACCAGACCTCTTCTGATTCGGGATTCAATCGGGTTTCCCAATCTTTGACATAGGATAACACATTCGTCCAGCCATCCTTGAATTTCATAGGGACTACCCCTTCCACCAGATCGAGATATTCTTTGAGGTAATAATCGTTGTTTCTAATCTGGCTCAATATTTCTCGCTCTGGGATCGGTGCTCCAAAAGGGCGCTTTTGCAAATCAGCAAGACGTTGACCAAACGCTTTAGGCCAAAAGAAAATATCCTTTTGTGCATCCCAAGCAATTTTCCACATACTGGTTCTACGTGAAATCAGCTCGTCTTTTTGCGCATTTAATTTCACACTCAACGTCTGACTTTTCGCACTGGTGACTGCATTTTTAAGCTCTTTTTCATGCTTTTCGATCGCCGCAATCTGGTCTGCTGTTGCTTCCGAAACTCCAAACACAACCGCCAACCAACTTACTATGCAAAAAATAGTAAACGGTATTAAAAGCAACCAGAAATGATACTTCTTTAACTTCTCTTGATCCATACTCTACTCCGGTATTTCACGCCATCATTTTTTATATTTATTTAGATAATAGTTATTTACATTTTATTTATGATCGTAACTCATTGCTTTACTCTAGCTAAATGATTGCCAATAGGGGAATTGATCCATCCATATTGAACTACCCTCTATAAATTTATTGCTCGATCTACATGTAAAAGATCTTTTAATAATCGTGTGAGGAACATATGGAGACAGGTATTTCTTTGCAGAATTAGATAGCTCCATACGTTATCAAGTTCTTTCAGAATCGAATCGATTATTTCTTTAAATATCGATCGGAAGGGGTGGGTTCCTTCCAAACGAATAAAACCACAAATTCGTATCGTGAATGTTTTTTGATTTTCTTTTTATTTGCCAAATCTTCTGGATTTGTTCCTTCGTTACCTTTATTTCCCCCACCATTGGGACCAATTGGAGATGTACCACCTGGTAAAAATGGTGATTTCTTTCCGGAAGAACCTTTGGGGCCTCCTCCTAGCATTGGGCCAAATCCCCCCGATCCTCCCTCAGAAGTTCCAGTAGTTCCAAGCCGATAAGGATTATCCCCTGCTCCAGAACCACTCCCTCCTGAACCAAGCATCCCCCCAGATGGCAAACTAGGCACTCCTCCCATGATCGCTTTATTTCCACCCATACGAGGCATACCAGCCATCAGGCCAGACCCTTCGCCCCCCTCGCCACTGGTTAATCTTGTCCAAGATGTATTTGTAGCGGAGGTACCCGATGATGTGCCTCCTGTCATACCACTTGGCATACCCCCCATCATTCCTGTAGGCGTGCCGCCGCTCATTCCCGTTGGTGTTCCGCCGCTCATCCCTGTGGGAGTTCCTGTTGTCGGAGTGGTAGTTGTCCCTGTTGCACTTCCAGGAGCAACGGGGTCAGTTACGACATAATCGACAAGCGGTTTATTAGTCAAAAACTTGAATTCGTTTAATTTAGGTTCTTTATCTTCAAAGGCAGCCCAAAGAAAAACATGACTCACTTGGATTGGATCTGCTTTCTGATTTGAATTGCTACCTCCTGGTGTTGTTCCTGGTGTCCCTGCTGGTGTTGTTGCATTTCCCGTTGTTGCCGTAGTGGGATTAGTTGCCCCGCCCGCAGCTAGCAGTGCTTTAGCTTCCATTTGCAAATTTTTAACCAGAGTTGCCAAGATAAACTCTCGCCCCTGGAAATCGGTCTCGACTCCATTGATCTTGGTTTTCTGAAAATAGGAAGAAGTTCCTCTTAATTCGACCACCCAACCTGCCCCTTCAGGGGGTTTATTCAAATCTTCTGGCAGCATCCCCGCCAATTCTTCACCGGTGTATGTTTTGGAATCTTTCTTCACCTTTTCAAAATAAGTTTTGAGATTGTCGGTATAGCGACAAGTAACTCCTTCTAAATCGACGGTGCAAAGGGCCGATCGAGTAAAATCGTCCCAGCCTATTTGTGGATCGATCCCTGCTTTGAGCCGTTCTTTGTAAACTTCCGTTGCTCGGCGAGCGGCATCAGTTTGCCAAAGTGGTCTACGTTCTGGATCGTCTAGGGTTCCCCCCTCCTCTTTTTTACCTGGCATCGGCAACGATCGATTAATGAATTCGTTCAGCCGAATCCAATTGATACGTTCTTCTTGACCTGCAATTAAAGCTAAAACATCCAATTTTGTCGTTTCTACTTCTTTTTCTCTACTCGATATCTCTGAATTGACGGTCTGAGAACGCTTTATTTCATCAGAATCATTCTTAATCTGTTTGGCTAAACTTTCTGCATTTACCGTTTCAAATGGGATCGACGAGAAAAATGCAAGGGTAGTTGTTCCAAATAATAAAGTTGCTGCGGATACGACCGCCCAAGGTTTCTTCGCACGGATTTTTCGATCGAAGGAAATTTCGGGGGGCAAAAGATTCGTACTGATTCGCGATAAGCGCAATCCCTGAATCGCTAACCCGTATGCAACCGGGAAACTCAAAATATTTTCCGTAAAGACAGAATTACTGATAACAACATCACCAAAAAGCTTTTCAAATTTGCTTGGTCGGAGAACCTCGAGCTGCAACTTATCGCTCAAATATTTCTGCAAACCCGGCAATCGAAATGCGCCACCCAAACCGATTAAACGAACGACATTTGCATCTTTATGAGTATTCGTAAAATATCTCAACGATCGTTGAACTTCATCGACAAATTCAGTCAAAACTGGTTTCAACGCCTTCAAAATATTTGGTAATTCTGGTGATTTTGCAGCATTTCGTTTGAGATGTTCCGCTTTAGCAAAGGTCATTTTCAGTTCTTTGGTCAAAGCTCGAGTAAAATTATTACCACCTAACGGGATTGGTCGCTGCCAAATGATTCGCTTACCATCCGTGATTATCAGATTGGAACCCTCGGTTCCAATATCCATAATTACCACACAGTTCTTTTTAAAACTGGTAGGCTCCTCCCCATCACCCGAATCAGGTAAGCCACTGGAATTGAGCTTTAATACATCGTAAATCGCATAGTTGCATAAGGCAAGTGGTGTCATTTGCACAAAATGAACGGGGATATCTACTCCATTAAAATGACCGAGATATCGGCTTATCACATCCCGTTTCATCGCAAATAGACCGATTTCCGTATCGACGGCAAATCCATCGGTTACCGTCCCTTGCCCTATCTTCTGATAATCCCAAACGACTTCTTCAAGAGGAAACGGAATCTGTTGTTTTGCTTCAAATCGAACAATATCGACTATCTTTTTCTCTTCTACAGGAGGGAGCTTAACAAATCGAGCTAACCCGGATTGACCAGGAATAGAAATAGCAACCTGATCCCCTTTGATCGGATTGCGCGACAGAAATTGCACTAACGCTTCACGTATCAGTTGATCTGGGTCGGCATCAGGTTGTGATAATACTTTAGGATGTTCGATAAAATCAAATGCCGTTGCACTTACCTGACCATCGATCAGTTCAACTCGAACCGCTTTCACGGTACTCTGACCTATATCAACTCCCCAAATCCCAGCTGTTTTCGCCATATGACACCTGTTCCCCTTAAGATTTTTTACTCCATCGATAATCTATTTGATTCCATTTACGAAAAATATGCATCTTTGGTTTTTTTCAAAAATTAAAACTCAAATTCCTCGAATCTATATCTTAACGTGGACTGTAAGTAATTGTTTAATGAATGTCCTATTTTATACCTTTTTATTCAATACCTTTTCCGTTATTTAGAATCCATTTTTCAATTATGATCATTCCAAATCAAGATTCTTGAACTTTTCTTTTCAAACGAAGATTAAATCACTCCCAATGTCATCTTCTAAGAACTATATCACTTTTTCGCTTTATGGGGATAATTACACTTCTTCTGGTAAACCAACTTTAAACGTTGAATTGAATTGGAGTTTTTTTCTCGGGTGAATCAACTTTTCTACTATAGCTTATCTTTAAACACTTTAGTTTCTTCAATTTTATATATCTTCTATTCAAATTATTGCCTTGTTCACCAAATCGCCAATCTAAGAATTAATACACTTAAAAATTCCCAACCAATCGATTAAATTATTTCTCAAATTCCCTATTTTATCTATCAATTCAACAACCATTTTAACATTTATGAGTGAATTAACTAATCCACAAATTCCCCTCACTTCTATATTTGAAAGGAAATAACCATAAAATAATTAACCTACTCTAATCTAATTTCGTTGGTAAATATTTTAAACATTTCTAAAATTCATTCCGAAAAACATTGGAGAGTCAAAAGGGAATCGCCAGTAGTAATCGAATACAACAATCTTGGAAGAGACATCTATTCAGATCAATCTTAAAATTCGAATTATTATTTTCTGAATTATAGCAATCGAACGAATTGATTACTTTTCTTGGATCAACTTTTAGAAAATGCGAGCTGATTCATTATTATAATTAGCAAAGAACCCCTTGGAGATTATTATGGTTAAATGGTTATTCAAACAAGAACCGAGCGATTATTCCTATGATGATTTGGCCGCTGAAGGAAAGACCATTTGGGAAGGGGTTAATAATCCTCTTGCTAAACAATATCTAAGACAGGTCCAATCGGGAGATCAGATTCTTTTTTATCATACGGGCAAAGAAAAAGCGATTGTTGGGATCATGGCTGCTACCGAAGCAGCCAAAAGCGACCCGAATGATGAAAAAGCGGTTATTGTTTCGGTCAAGCCAGTCGAGAAACTCAAACAACCTCTTACCCTTGCCAGAATCAAACAAGAACCAAAACTGGCTAACTGGGAGTTAGTTCGATTAGCTCGCCTATCTGTAATGCCTATTACTAAAGAACAGTGGTCCATTCTAAAATCGATACTAGAAGAGGCGTAAAACGGAGGACTTGCTGGAATTACCATTTCAAGATATGGAATAGGCACAAATACCTAAAATGATTGCAATCGTTCAAAGGATAAGATCGATTTGATTGCTAAAAACTAACAAACCGTTAACAAGCCGCAACAGCAAGCCGATCCTAGGGTTCAAAGAGAATACAGCAAACGATGCGAGAGAAAGGTTTATTGAAAGAGTATCAGCCCAGAACGCCACTTATTAATCATGGCCGAAACCCCTACACATCATCTTAAACTAATGATCATGGTCTATCCTGCTTGTTTATGGAATCGAAGAACTCCTAGAGATCATGTTCGGAAATCAGAATAGTGTAGGTTTAATGGTTTTGGTATCACACAAAGGCATTGAAAGCTGAATGGCCGAGAACAAAATGAACTGCCTAAAGTAGATTCCTTGTTTCAAAATAACAGTAAAAAACAGATAATAAAAGGGAAACCTCTTAGATTTTGACAAAAAATCATCTTTAGATGGATCTTGAACATAACATTTTTTTCGATTTCTCTGCCTCACAAACACCGTTCGTTTAATATTACTCATTATTCCAATAGCAATTTTTTCATCAATCGAAACCTATCCGAAACCGAAGAGGATCACCTCTATCCGCTATTGACGAAAAGAAGTACTTCTGGTTAGATACTTTTGAAAAATAAGGCAAAATAGGTTTTTTACGTGATCTGATGTCTCATCCCTCATACTCCATTGGGGCGAGTGATAGTTCGCCGATACCAAAACTCCATTTATGGGGAGCTGGCATCGTAATGTGACTCTGGGGAATATAGATCAGGCGAAATACTCCTGTAATGGTAATATGGGCAAAGCTGCTAATGGTAATATGGGCAAAGCTGCGTGAATCTAAGAAAAGTAAATTGGGCAAAATAATAAAGCAAAATATCAAAGATAGCTAGAGAGCTGAAAAAGAATGCGTATTATTTGAATCAGAATAACCAAAGATTGTCGATCGCGATTTTGCGACTATTTCGGCTAGAGACACCATCGTAATGGTGTCGCTGGGAGACTTTATAGGCAAGTAATTTTGCTAGCAAACAACCGTCTAAATTAATTGATACTGACAAACCACAATTGATAGCTACCGCAAAGATAAAAAAAGGGGAATGGATAACCCCGTGAATTTGAGCAACTATGGTAAATAATCAATATACCCCTAAATATCGAAAAGGGAAAAGAACATGGTAGACTTTCCAGGAAGATTCGCTACAGCGCACCCCTGGAAGGTGATTCTAGGCTGGTTCGTTCTGGGCTTTACGTTAACTGCCATCGCACCCGATTGGCAGGGGAAAACTCAGGACGATGATATTCGCTTTTTACCGTCCGATTATCCAGTTGTCCGCGGTTTAACTTTGATGGAGGAAGCTTTTCCCAAAGAGGTTTGCGCTTCGCGGGCAATTATTGCCATTCATCGCAAAGAGGGCACTCTTCTCAAACAAGATTATCAGTTGGTGGATCAGCTCGTTAATAAACTGCAATGGCTTAAAAATGAGGAACCGAAATTACAAATCAGTGGAATCTCTTCGTATCGAGATGGTCCAATTGGTGCGCGATTAATGAGCCACGATCAGCAATCAACGCTGATTCAAGTCTCTCTCGGCACCCCTTATTTAGCGATGCAGACAAGAGAAACGGTTGATGTTATCGAAAAGGAATTACGATCAATCGCAGAATCGCATCTGGATGACAATCTCGAGTTGAGGATTACCGGCACAGCGGGGATTGGTCGCGATTTAGTTACGGCAAGCGCGAATAGTTTAGACCATACCACTCTAGCGACTCTATTTCTAGTAATAATTGTTTTATTGGCTGTTTATCGCTCTCCCGTTCTCGCTATTATCCCCTTATTCACCATCGGTATAGCAGTTTGGGTTTCGATCAAACTGCTGGCATTAGCGACGTTGATTCCTGGGGTCCATATCGTCAATATCTCCCAGGTATTTGCTATTGTCATATTGTTTGGGGCAGGAACCGATTATTGTCTATTTTTAATCGCGCGGTACCGAGAAGAATTAGAAATGGGTCAGAAAGTACCCGATGGCTTACGGCGAGCACTGCACTCCGTGGGAGGTGCGCTAACGGCGAGTGCGGGCACGGTTATTTGCGGTTTGGGGATGATGGGGTTTGCCGAATTTGGTAAAATTCGTTGTGCAGGTCCGGTCATCGCCATTGCTTTATTTATCGGACTCTGCGCATCATTGACTCTTACTCCCGCTTTATTACGAATCGGCAAAAAAACTGCTTTCTGGCCTTTGAAAATCCAGTGGATGACCCCCAATCGCCCGCGTTCGGGCTTTTGGAACGATACTAGTCATGTCGTTGTCAAATACCCGCTCTTGCTTTTGCTCGGTTCCTTAGCTATTTTGCTCCCATTCATCGCTATAGGCTTGCGGATTTCCCCCACCTTTAAACCGATCGGCGATCTATCGCCCATCAGTCAAAGTGTGCGCGGACTCGAAGTGATTCAAACCCATTTCACCGCAGGGGAAACCGGACCTATCTCCGTCCTGCTCGTTTCCCCTAACGATTGGAACTCCCCAAAAGAAAAAGAACTCATTGCTCAGCTCAGCAGAGGATTTTCCTTTTTGCCAAACGTTAGCGAAGTACGCTCAGCAACGCAGCCTTTGGGGGTGGAATTGCCACCCACGAATAGCCCCATCCGCAAACCCGCGAACATCAATCGTTTTCTGGGTAGCGAATCTACTCAGGAGAAGAATTCTCTGCTCTCTTCGATTGGCAAGGGCATTTCGGGAATGAAGCAAAAAATAACGCAATTAGCGGCCGATCAATTTTATCTGTCCCATGTATCTGCACAAGAAAACCAACTGTTTGTCGCTCGCATCGATATTATCTGCGCTTCCGATCCATTCGATGGTAAAGCGATCGAAACACTGGAGTTGATCGAATCTTGGCTAAGCGAACGACTACCCATTTCGTTTACACAACAACCTAGCGCGCACTGGGAACTTTTTGGTGTCACTCTGCACAGCAGAGATATGGGACGAGTTATCGCTCACGATCGCTGGGTCGTGAACTCATTGGTAACGAGTGGGGTATTCTTTATTTTGCTCATCCTCGTGAAGAAAGCCTGGCTTGCTGCTTATTTATTGATTACGGTTCTATTGAGTTATCTTGCTACCATGGGGATCACGGCCATCTTTGCCAACCTATATACAGGCAAACCGTTTGGGGAAGTTGAATGGCGCGTGCCGTTTTTCCTGTTTACCATCTTGGTCGCCATTGGCGAAGATTACAATATTTTGCTGGTTACCCGTATTCTCCAGGAAATGAAACGGCATGGACCTATTGAAGGCACTCGACGTGGCCTTGCGGCTACAGGCGGAACGATTACCGCTTGCGGGATAATCATGGCTGGCACTTTCGGGACATTGATGTTGGCCGATTTGAGCACTCTCAAGCAGATTGGTTTTGCACTCGGTATTGGTATTTTGCTTGATACTCTGATTATCCGTTCTCTATTAGTCCCAGCTTTTATGCTTATCGTCTACCGTGACCAAGAGGAAACAACTACACAAACTGTGGATACACCCACTTCTCTCCTAGAAAAAATCCAACAGTTAACGATATTACCTTCCCCTTCGGCCCCGGCTCCCATTGCTGCTCTTTTAGAACTCGCTGCCAAAGGGAACAACTCTCTTGCAAACAATCAAAATTCTCTTACGCAGATCGGTACCATTGGGACCATTAGTACCAGTGGTACCAATGAAGATCATCCAGTAGAAGGTTCTCCGCGCCATATTGTAATCCGGCACGATGGTAAAGAAGAAAGCCCTGCTACTACGGTTAGAGATCCACAGCTTTCCCAACAGGAAGAATCGCAAAATCCCTTTGTGGATATGCAATCGCCGTTTCGCCGTGCGGGATAGGTTACGGAATCCATATTTTTTATCGGTTAAAATTTTTCTGTTTTCGACCCATCAAAAATAAAATGCAAATCGATTGATGGGTCGATCGTCTCTCTAATTGCTTGATCGGACCCCCGCTACAACTTCTTGAGATCGTCCGTTAATTAGCCCCCTTTTTCTAGTTCGAGAACCAGAGAGCGCAAGAACGGTTCAACATCGCTAACAATCCCAATAGTTTGTACACTGCCGCGATCCATTAATTTTGTAACCGTTGCAGGATTAATATCAACGCAAGCGACTTTCACCCAGGCAGGAAGCAGATTCCCAACCGCTACCGAATGTAGAGTAGTAGCAACCATCAAGGCGAAGCCTACCCCCGGAATCATCGACCGCATTTTAGCTTGTGCTACAAGAGTATCGGTAATCACTTCAGGTAACGGCCCATCATCGCGAATGCTGCCTGCTAGAAGATAAGGAATATTCGCTTTTATACATTCATACATAATACCACTTTGCACTTTCCCTTGTTCAACCGCTTGGCGAATCCCTTTATATCGGCGAATCGTATTGATGGTGCGCAAATGGTGCTCATGCCCCTCTTCAGCAGGTAGGCCGCGGTCGAGAGAGATACCCAAGCTAGTGCCATACAACGATTGTTCTAGGTCATGGGTTGCCAAGGCGTTTCCCGCAAACAAAATATGTAAATAACCCATGCGGATTAATTGGCTAACCCACTCACTACCACCCGTATGCACGACCGCTGGTCCCAATACAGCGAGTATCTTTTCCCCATTCGCTTTTGTCCGTCTCATGGCCTGTGCAATTTCACGAACCGTCACCTGTTTGGGCTTTTCGCTCGATACGGGGGAAGACATGAATTCGAATAGATCGGTCCTTTTTTCCAGTTCTTGAGGAAAAACGCGAATCCCTTTTCGTCCCAGAACAATCAAATCGCCATGGCGAACATCGGTCATGGCGATGCAGCTCGCGGCTTGACCTTCGGGATCGACAACAATTCCACAATCCATCTCTTGATTCTCAACATCGATCCATTCTCCATGTAAACGAATCTGCGTTCGAAAATTGGTGGTCGCATAAAATCCATCCGGAAATGCTCCATCCATATCTGCGGGAACAGTTCGGCAATCGGTATCATGAATTGCTACCGCTCCATGATCATGAATCACCGCCAGGATTTCCTCGAGCTGATGCAAAGTCGATGCCCTCACCTCTAATCGCACAATACTCGGGTCGATCTGCTTCTGCCCAATGTGGATATGCTGGACCGAGTAACTTCCTCCACGAGTCAATATTTCGTCCAACACTTTTGGTAAAAGCAACGAATCGATTATATGCCCCTGCAACTCAACCTGCTCAACAAAAGGGAAGGTTTCACTCATTCCTATTTCCTTTGCTAAATGTACCCAAAACCCACTAATTCCATTTTTCTTAGTGATTAATTCTCAAACCGGCAGATAACAACAGATTTCACTATATGAATTATCCTAGTGAGGGGTTATTCTTTCAGATTATTCTATAGTTTGAACCCACAAAAAATAGGAAGCAAAGTTAAAATAGGGAAAGACGGGATTAAAGAATCGATCAACTATTTCGAGAGATTCTCTTCAGAATCTTCTCTTAAGAAAACCTTTTCTATCTAAAATCTTTTGAATAGCCTCGAATCTCCATTTATAAACTTCTGAAAAGGATAGTGTCTTTAAGAACGAATAACTTTTATTCATCAGCAATGGTAGTTTTAGAGTGGTTGAATTTCTCTAAATATTGTTTGGGAGGAAGCTTCAGAAGAGCCTGAATCGAGCAAAATATTTTGAGAATCAAACTTTTTCAAAGCGTAAATCTCTATCTTATTAATGTCGATCTTGACGAAAGCATACAATTGCCTAAATTGTTAATCTAATATCAGTAATCTGAAAATATGCCGGGGTGGCGGAATTGGCAGACGCGCTAGCCTCAGGAGCTAGTCCTCGCAAGGGGGTGCAGGTTCAAATCCTGTCCTCGGCATTCATAACTGGGCAAGGATTTACGGAAAAGACGTAATCCCTGCCCTTTTTTGTTAGTCTCTTGGATATATTCTCCCTCTGTCCTCGTAGAATTGAAGTAGCGCATCGATTCTCGATTCGGATCTCGATGAGGAAAAATTTCTTGGGTGGTACATGCTACTATTAGGTTTTAGACTATCTCGATGCCAGCGACCAGTTAACCTACTACTGCGTTAAGTAAGCATCAAGGGAAGTAAACAGAACGACAACTCTCACACCGCTATTACACTTCTTAAAATAAAGAATATCCTTTTTTCACAATTTGTTTTAATCATTTCCAGCATTCATAAAAGATAAAACACGATCAAAAGATTTTTGCTGATAATGAAAATCAATTTTTCCGCCAGTTCTGCCTGATCGAGCTACTTGGAAAAGCGGTGATGATTTTTGGATCGATGAAGAGTTTTCAATAGATCAGCAATCATTCAAAACTTTACCGGGTCATTTACATATGGTGAACCAATTCTTGAATGATGGTCAGTACGGGAATCTGGTCGAAAAAGAAAAGCGGAATCGTAATTTAATACATATGCCGTCCGATTACATCAGGTAAACAGATATTTGATTGATTCATTAAGAAGCTTGTCGACAGAAACAAAATTAGATAAAATAGTCGATCACCCCTGTTTCAAAAAAATTGAATAATCGAGAGGTAATGCCAAAATGAATCGTCATGTCAAGATAGTTCTAGCCGGTTTGTTATTTCTATGGTATTTTTCGGGACAAACGCATACGATTGAAGCAAAGGAAAAGGATTCCGCAGATAAGATAGTGCTGGAAAATCAAAAACCGAATTTTCTATATATTCTTTGCGACGATCTCGGCTATGGGGATGTTCGGATCTTTAATCCCAAACGATGCAAAATCGCAACGGAACATATGGATAAGTTAGCGAAGCAGGGGATGATCTTTACCGATGCTCATAGTGGATCTGCTGTCTGCACCCCCACGCGATACGGGATTTTAACCGGTCGCTATAGCTGGCGAAGTAGGTTACAATCAGGCGTATTATCAGGTACAGATTCTCCGCTGATCCCAACCAGCCGATTGACTGTCGCAAAATTTCTACAACAAAATGGCTACCACACCGCTTGTATGGGGAAATGGCATCTGGGACTAGATTGGGCCAAAAAACCGATGTCGAAACAGGACCAGAAGACGGATAACAATAAAGGAAAAATCGAGAAAAAAGGGAAACAACCACCTAGAGATGCTAGTTGGAATATCGACTATACAAAACCGATTGCCAACGGTCCAACAAGTTTGGGCTTCGATTATTTTTTTGGGATTAGCGCTTCGTTAGATATGCCCCCCTATGTATTCATAGGAAACGATAAAGTAACTAGTTTACCTACCGTCGAAAAAACGTATATAAGAAAAGGGGCTGCTTCTGCCGATTTTGAAGCAATCGATGTTCTTCCCAAACTAACAGAAAAAGCAATAACCTATATTCAAGAGCGAAGCGACGAATCCAAAAAGGGGAAGCCTTTCTTTCTCTATCTTGCTTTCGCTTCGCCGCATACTCCTATTGTTCCAGCGAAATCGTTTCAGGGAAAAAGCAATCTCTCCCCCTATGGAGATTTTGTCATGCAAACCGATGATTCTATCGGCAAGATCCTAGACTGTTTAGATAAAACCGGTCTAAGCGATAATACCATCGTCATATTAACTAGCGATAACGGTTGTTCTCCGTGGGCCAATGTGAATCAGCTCGAGAAATTGGGACATTTTGCTAGCGGCGATCTACGCGGCTACAAAGCCGATATCTGGGATGGTGGTCACCGGATGCCGTTTATTGTGCGCTGGCCCGGTAAAATCAAGAGCGGCACCAGCTGTTCGCAGACAATTTGTCACACCGACTTTTTTGCCACCTGCGCAGATATTCTCCAGAAAAAACTCCCCGACAATGCCGCTGAAGATAGCTTTAGTTTGCTCCCTCTATGGTTAGGGAAGCAAAAGAAAATATCGCGCGCAGCGGTGATTCACCACTCCATCTCTGGAGTCTTTTCCATAAGGCAAGGGGATGATAAACTGATTTTATGCCCCGGTTCTGGAGGTTGGAGCCAACCGAATGATAAAAAAGCGCTGCAGGATCATCTCCCTTCGGCTCAACTTTATAACATGAAAGACGATATTGGTGAACAAAAAAACTTGGCAAAAGATCAGCAACAAACGATCGACCGTTTAACCAAACTCCTCGAAGAGTATATCCACAATGGTCGAAGCAATTCTGGGCCACCCCAACAGAATGACGCGATGATCAAAATTTGGAAATCAAGATGAGAGACTAAAACCTATTTATTCTACTCCGGATATTTCGAGTTCCAGAAGGACTGTTATTCTTGCCTTTCCTTCTGGAACTCGAAAATCCATAATCCCTATACAGTCTGGTAAAGATTAAAACAAAAACCGATTTTCAAGGAATTTGAACCTCTACAAAACGAAAATACAAAATCGATCCATTCGGATTATATGGGATAGTCTCAGAGAAATATTTCAAAATGATTACTCGAATCCCTTTATAGTTTAACTGCTTGGAGTGGTTTGATTGCTTGGAGTGGTTTGACTAGATGGATCGCTAGATGGATCCTTTGCGGGTGCATCCGAACAACTATCTTGGGAATTATCTTGCGAAAGGATATCTTGCGAAAGGAGTTGGCTCCGTTTTGCCTGTTGTTTTGCTTCTTCTTCCGCGAGAGTTTTGGGACAATGACAGACCTTTTGAAAAAAAGACTTTAATTTTTCGATCAATTCACAAGGCATCGGTTCTTGCGGTAATTGGTGGGTTAATTGAATAGTTTGCCGATACGATGTCAGATAAATCATACAGGGTAGGCAACCACAAATGTGTTGTTCTAATTGCAGACGTTGATCGATCGGCAAGGAATTTTCGACCAAATCGACCAGGAGCTTGGTAACTTCACCACAGGTGATTTTCATTGGATCCCCCCCTCGAAATAGTGGGATAACCGATCGCGTAACATCAATCGAGCACGATGTAATCGGCTTTTGGTAGCGGCTAAACTTATATTTAACATTTCAGCAATTTCTGCATTGGGCAGTTCTTCAATATCGGCCAGAACCAAGGTCTCACGATAACCATCGGGCAACTCCGCAATTGCCTCTTCTAGTTTCTCTTTCATTTCCTGCGTTAAAACGGGATGATCAGGCGGTAACTGCCAAACCCTAGGCTGATTTTTATGACGACCATCATCATCAAACTGTTCCAAAACGTCCCCAATCGGCAACGCATTTTGGCGACTTTGCTTCCGGCGAAAAACTAAAGAAGCGTTGACGGTTATTCGATGTAACCACGTTTTAATATCCGATTCGCCCCGAAAACTATCCAGTTTGCGCACCACCTGTAACAGAACATCTTGAGTTACATCTTCCGCATCGGCATCATGACCCAAAATACGCTTAGCTAATAGATAAATTCGTGGAACATGTTCCAGAAAAATCTTCTCCGGCGTGATCTTTTCACGATCCGGACTAACAACGGATTGAGTTTCTAGTGATGGAGGCTCTAATGCTGAATTTATAGAATGTTTAGCGGGCCTATCTTTAGCGGGGCTATCATTAAGAGTCGTAGCAGAAATCAGATCAGGAATCTCCGAAATATCCGTAGTCTCTCTAGGGAAATATTCTTGAGTCGTTAACTCTGGAATCTGACCATCTTTAGAGTCGATAGAATCATTCACGCTGATTGCCTCCAATCCGGATCAATTGGATAAGCATATCTTTTTTCTTCTTCGCTCGCTGCATATAAAATTGGATATTGCTCTTAGCCAAAAGATTCTCCGATTTCCAGATCCGATAGGAAAAATCGATTTTTTTGAAAATCGTTTATACCCCATCTGCTGTGGGAAGATTAAGATCCTCTAATTATCATAGAAGCATGATCCCTTTTTGCTACTCTGAATTTCATTTTATTCCATTTGAATCCTATTAAACCCCTAATAAGCCCTTCGCGATTTTGTTGTGAAGTCCCGTTTTCTCACTCCATCTTTTCACTCGATCTCCACGGCAGATTTCCCGCGCAAGACCGATTGCACCACTCGATTCATTTGCTGTTCGGCCAATGGCAGTAATGCATAATTAAAATCGGTAAGAACTTGTTGTAGATGGGCAACATCTGCTGGGGTTACCGTTTCTAAGACTGGTGCCATTCCTAACTGCACCTGCTGGCGAAGCTGATCGATCTGCTGCCGCTGAGAATCACTCAACATCTCCCACAAATCCTGAGTCGCTTTTTCGGCAGAGCGTAAATCAGTATCGGCTTTATTCCTCAATTCAATAAATCGTCGCCGAGTAAAATCGTCCTGAGCATGATCGATACTTTGCAATACGAGCTGTTCCACCTCCTGCGCTGTCAAACCGTGGTCAGCCTGGATCGTCACTGCGGCATGCTGACCACTCCGTAATTCTTTAGCGGAAACCTGAAGTTGACCATTCTGATCCACTAGGAACGTTACCTCTACCTGCGCAAACTGCGCGGGCATTGGCGGAATTCCCGATAAGCGAAACTTCCCTAATAGCCGGCAATCCTGCACCAATTCTCTTTCCCCTTGATAGATTCGGATATCAATTCCGGTTTGGTTATCTACAAAGGTGGTATATCGAGCAGTGGCACGAGCAGGCAAAGGGGTATTGCGCTGAATAATTTTATCGACCACACCCCCTAAAGTTTCTATGCCCAAAGAGAGCGGTACCACATCGAGTAAAAGAATATCTCGTTTGCCAGAAATCAAGATATCGGCTTGGATTGCCGCTCCCAATGCCACCACTTCATCTGGATTCAGCTCGGTATGGGGTTTTCGTTTGAAAAATTGTTCAACGCACTGGACCACGTAAGGAATACGAGTTGAACCGCCCACCATAACCACTTCATCGATTTGATCGGCAGTTTTTTTGGCATCATTCAACGCTTTCTGGCACTGAGCGATTGTTTTCTCGATAAAAGGTTGCAACCATTGCTCAAATTGTGACCGAGTTACTCGAACTTTTTTCTCGAGCTTTCGATCCTGAAGAACCAGCGAACAAATAATCTCTTCTTGGCTCGTCAAGCTAATTTTCGTTTTTTCTGCCTGATCTCGCAAATATTGCAACTCGAAAGCATTGCATTCTTCCAATTGAATTCCAAGGGACTCTGCATAATAGATCATGATACATCGATCGAAATCATCCCCCCCGAGAAAAGTATCTCCATGGGTAGATAGTACCTGGAAAACCCCCTCTTCCAAGGAAAGAATCGAACAATCAAACGTTCCTCCGCCCAAATCGTAAACCGCAATCGTCCCATCCCTCTTTTTTTCCAATCCGTAAGCGAGAGCTGCTGCCGTTGGCTCATTGATGATTCGCAAAACATCCATCCCCGCTATTCGACCAGCATCTCGCGTTGCCTGACGCTGAGAATCATCAAAATAGGCAGGAACAGTGATTACCGCCTTATTCGGGTTTCCTGCAATCTTTCGAACTTCCCGGAGAATCATAGCCGATAGCTCTTCGGGGGTATATTCATTAGTGCCAATAACGACACATAGAACTTTCCGATTCCCCTCTACCTCACGCTCAACAATCTGTTGAGGAATAAATTTCTGCTCCTGCTGCAAATCGCTCAGCTTGCGGCCCATGAGCCGTTTGATACTAAAAATGGTATTCGCTGGATCAGATAAAGCAGATAATCTCGCCCGACTCCCTACGTGAACCTGACCGTTTTGATGAAATGCAATAACACTTGGTATTTGAGATCGCCCTTCGTTATCTTTAGTGACGATCGGCTTACCCGCTTCGACATATGCTGCCAAACTGAAAGTAGTACCAAGATCGATCCCAACTGCCCGATTCGTCATCCCCAACTCGCTTCATTTTATTTTAATTTATATACGCCGACCATAACCCAGAAAAGAGATTACCTTCGAGTATATAATACATTCATATGAAATTTAGATCGCCAATTCAAATGAAGATTTCTTAAAGTAGGTTAATCAATCATTAAAATAAATTGACGAATATTCTATAACTAAAACAAATTATATATAAATAAAATTCTTTATTATTTATGATGATATTAGTTAAGTAATAATTCATATTCAAATGAATATTTGCTATAAATCCGAATAATTGTAATAAATGATTAAAAATCGCTTAAATTTTTTATGATTTTTCAAAAGAAAATACAGATTAAACCGATTTTATGATTGACAAGGGTTCTGACAATTTTTACCATAAATATAGGTGTATCTTTGGAAAAGTTTTTAGCGAAGTTCTTAAATCTCTCCTTATACCTGAATATAATAAAGAAAAAGGAAATATTGGCAACATAAATCTTAAATTCAATAGTTAGAGTACGAATTTGGAAAATTAAATTAATATTCTGTTGCACCCTAAATCAGCATTATCTGGTATTTTCGCAGTATTTATTTCAGGATTATTAAAAGATTGCCTGAAATATATGACCTTTAAAATAGAAATTCAGGTAACTCACACCAATATATAGAATTTTTATATATAGAATTTTAATAATTGTTCTAATATATCATTTCGCCCAGATTAACAAGTAGAATATAAAAGAATTATTTTCTAAAAATTAAACTTTGAGGATTAAATTAAAAACTATCAGGTATTTTTCATAATCTCGTATTAGTGCAATATGAGTTCATTAACTGCAAGGACGCAGAAACAATCCTATCGCAGATAGATTGCTGGTGGTAACAGCAACTGTTCTTGAGAGGGGAGAGCAATGACGATCGAGCAGCTAGAACAATTAACAAAAAAAGAATTATTGGAAATGGCGCGTTCTTTAGAGGTCGAAAGTCCAACAACTCTAAATAAAGAAGGTCTAATTCATTCTATAATTACTTCTCTGAACAAATCGAATTCCAACGCTATCCCGGATATAAAAGCAGGTAATAAATCGGTTTCTAATGAAGTTTCCCATAACCCTAGCTCTAAAAAAGATATTTCAGGAAAAGTTCCTGTTGCAGATTTGAAGCTATCTAAGGAATCTTTGCAGCAAAAAAATTCGGCTACTCTGAACAATTCATCTTCCAATCGTGCAAATAATACCCCATCAGTAGAGGAAACGGATAGTTCAATCCCCGTCTCGGGATCACGTGTCGCTTCCCCATCAACATCCATCAATCCAGTTTTAAATCCCAGTTCCATGACTTCGAATGAACGGACTGGCGATCTGGAAGGAGAATCAACGATTAATACAGTTCCCCAGCCTCCGATAATTGCCCTCAAACGTCGAGGTAGAAAGCCAAAATCGGCACTGATTAATCCAACCTCCACGAACGGTACCACTTTAATTAATTCAGTGAATCCTAGTGGGTCCACGGAGGCACAAGTAGATAGTACGATTCTTTCTTCAAGTGCTACTTCTTCAGGTGCTACTTCTTCAGGTGCTACTTTTTCAGGTACTAATTTTTCGAATGCTACTTCTTCGACCACTTCCGAAGTTGCTCCTAAACGTCGAGGCAGAAAGCCAAAATCGGCACTGATCAATCCAACCTTAACTCATAGTCCCACTCACAGTCCCTCGGATCCTAGTTTCGTCAACAACGCTGGGATTTCCAATGAATCAAAATTAGATGCTTCGTTTCCTTCTCTGAGCACGCCTTCTCTGAGCACTCCTTCTCTAAGCAGTTCCGAAGTTACTCCCAAACGTCGAGGCAGAAAGCCGAAATCAGCGCTAATCAATACAACTTCGATCATTAACCCCTCTAATGTTAATTTAGACAATCGAATAAATACCTCCACCGAGGCAAATATCAACGCATCGATTCCTTCTGCAAGTATCTCTTCTTCGGGTGCTCCTACTCCGAGCGTTTCCGAAGTTACACCCAAACGCCGAGGCAGAAAGCCAAAATCGGCACTCGGTTTTAATCAACCCCCCTCTAATCTGAACAACTATACCAATACCGAGATTAGTGGAATCTCTAAGAATGAATTAGGTGATTTGATTGATCCGATCGATAAAGAATCACCAGCAATAGCTATCAATTCTGATCGAACGATTTTGGACAATTTGTATTTAAATGATCAATTCAGCCCCAAATCAGATTCTAACAATCGTCTTAATGACCAAAAAGACCATCCGCTCCTATCAGAAACCACTGCATCGAGAAACGGCAGTTCAAACGGCACTTATTCTACGAAAAGCGACCCCTCTCTGCATCCTCTCTTTTCAGAAGGATCTAGCCACCGGGCATCCGAAAATGGTTCTGCTTTTGTTGGGACAGAACGTAACGGATTTCCAGGTCAATTGAATGGAAAATCTTTTTCTCAACCACCCCTTGATTCTAAAAATAACACTTCGAAACCGGAAAAAAAATCTGGTTACATACGAAATAATCGCGATTTAGATGAAGATCTCGATATAGAAGATTTATTAAACAAAGCGGGGGCTTTTCCTGGCTCTCCCCCTCCTTTAAATGGGTTAGAGCACGGAGAGTTCGGTAAACTTTTTGGAACAAACGGCAAGATCGGAACTACTCCTAGTACCAATGGGCATAGTAGTCGATACATCAAGGATCGACTGGTAGCCATGGTTGTTCATCCCTGCTGGTTGCACTGTTACTGGGAACTGACTTCGCAATCGATGCAACGTGCGGAAGCAGCCCTTGGCCCCGATTGGCATAGCGCCAAAATGGTGCTCCGCTTACTGGATGTAAGCGCACACGATACCACCAGCACTGCGGAACGGATTTTACGAGATGTAGAGATTCAAGCCAATAGTCACCATTGGTATATCCAGGTATCGCAACCGCCAAGATCTTATCGAATCGATATTGGTTATTTGACTAAAAGGGGTCGCTTTTTTGCTATCTCCCGTTCTGAAATGATCACTACTCCCAAAGCAGAAGAAGTAGAAGGGATCGAATCGGAATGGTATCATGAAGAACATAATGCCGACCGGATTCTGGCGATGTCCGGTGGCTTCGATTCAGTTAAAGTAAATCAGAATCAAGATTTGAAACGTTTCTTTGACGAACGATTTCGTAAACCAGCTGCGAGTAGTGCAACCACGGGAACTTCTCCTGTTAGTATTTCAACAACAGGCAATCTTCTGCCGTTTGAAATTACAGCGGAACTAATAATCTACGGTCGCACCATCCCCGGTGCGAAGATTACTCTTCAAGGAGAACCCCTCTCCGTGGATACTCAGGGCTTTTATTCGATGCGTTATACGCTTCCGGATGGCCGCCAGATTATCCCCGCCGTAGCTACTTCTTCTGATGGGAACGAAGAACGAACCATCATCCTTGCTGTCGAAAGAAATACAAAACAGCTTTACCCTTTGAATCACGATTCAACACTGGAGACGAACTGATTTCCGATCGTATCTCAAATCCCCCTTTTCCGAAATCGGGATTTTTAGATAAAAGTTAAACAATTAAACTAAACAATTAAACTAAACAAATATATTGTTCTTCGCCCTGTTTTGTCTCTGTATTTCGAGTATTTTTTTTTCGATCTTAAAGGGGATCAAAATAAGAGTTGGAAGAATAATTCATCAATCTTATTTTTTTCTCCCCTATATAAACTCTGAATAGACCAACTATATGATGCGTAAAGTCATTGAATCGATCAATTCGCCGTTGTAGTTGGACACTTGTTGTTGGAATCTATTTATTCCCGATGAAAGTTCCGATTTCTCCCCAATCTAATATGTTGCAATCCTGGTCAGAATTACTGCAAGTCGCTATGGGCGAAGACCCATATTTAGATCTAAGTAATTCTGCCCCGGAAATGATAGCCGGAATGGAAGTGGTTCGTGCCAGTCGAAGGGCAATGGCCACTCTATTCGAGATCATGATCCCCGCGCAAAACCCCAAAGCGCAGCTCGGCGTTTTGGATGGATTAGATTTAATTGATCAATGCGAAGAACGGTTAAGCATTTACTTGGAAGATAGCGAAGTCAGTTTGGCCAATCGCTACGCATTCGAAAAACCGGTGAGCCTGAGTGCGGAGCTTTATCATTTGCTGGAATATGCAACAACGATCAGCAGAGAAACCGAAGGGGCTTTCGATATTGCCAGTGGGGCTTTGAGTAGGATCTGGGGCTTCTCTCAGCGGCAAGGGCGATTTCCAACGATTTCAGAACGGATGCAAGCGATGAGCCGATCGGGGGTGCGCTATGTTCTTCTGAATCGGCACCAGTCTACCGTTAAATATTTACGCCAAGGCTTAGAAATCAATCTCGGGGCCATAGGAAAAGGGTTTGCTCTAGATCGAGCCGCTCTGCTATTGCGTAATAAATGGCAGATCGAACAGGGATTATTGCATAGCGGAAACAGCACGATTCTGGCCATTGGTGGCCGAATTTATTCACCAAGAAAATTCCAAGACCATTCGAAAAATAGCAATACCTACCAAAACTCGATCTCTGCAGAAGCTGCGGGCGATCTATCGAAGCAAAACTTTTTATTCCCCTATCAACCCCTCGAAGATAATACCACTCCCAAAAATCGTCTCCTTCACGGCTGGCCTGTAAGTTTGCGGCATCCCTGGCAAGATAGTAGCTCCAATAAAAATCAAAATCTAGGTACGATCTATCTCCAAAATGAAGCTCTGGGAACTTCGGCAATTAACTTTCAATTCTTTGAGCACGAAGGGAAAAAATATGGCCATATCCTCGATCCTCGGCGTGGCTTCCCCGCAGAACGTGTTGCTCAGGTCTCTGTAATCGCCCCATCCGCAACACTCGCCGATGCGCTATCAACCGCATTTTATGTCTTAGGGCCTGAAAAAACCGGGATATATTGCAAGTCTCACCCAGAAATTGCTGCTATAATTCTCTTGAACCAGGAGGAGCATAAAGTGGATAATCCTTCGTTCATTACTTTTAATCTAAAACCGGATCATTTTATCCCATCCCACAAAACGGAATACAATCGTTAAAATAGTTTATGATTCCTCGGTTATGAGAAATAAAATGGGAAACGATCTGGTTAACGTTTAACAAACTTGTAAAATAGAGAAAAAATCATGAAACTGGATATGGCATTCACCCTTCAACGATTTTTCTTCGAAGTCCTTAAGATTAGAAATGTCGTTGTGATTACTCCCATATTCATGCCATAAACATGCAATAAAGATTATCAAAAGGACGAATAATCTGAACTGGAAATCGATATCGGCTTTTTTTATTGAATTTTCAGATAATTAAATAGTCAATGAAATACGTTCATGAGTTTGTTACAAGAGTTTCTTATAAGCTTCGTAACGGTATACCGAATCGTTATCCCAAATAAAGGAATGAACCAGTAAAAATCGAGATAAAAGTCGGAAACTTAGTAACCGAAACAGAAAAATATGTTTTGCGGTTATGTTGATCTTAAGGATCAATATTAAAAATTGACATTTCTGAGTTTTCCGAAAATGAATCGTGAGCCTTTTATATTTGTGCACTATATTTGCGCCCCATACTAGAGTTCATACTAGAGTTCATAAGTCGAATCCTCCGATTTTGAAAGAGCTGATTTTAGGCCATCTGAGTATAGCTAAAAAAATCCTTTACGCCAAAGCGATTGTATGATTCATTCGCTTTTGGTTAATAGGCTGATTACGAATTTGAGAAGAACTTTATTGCTTTGAAATTGTTGAAATAGTTGGGAATTACTAATTGATTTGAGATTAATTCGAGGTTGATATGATCCGTATTGGTTTTTGGGCTGCCACTTTTCTAGTGTTTCTTCGAATTGCTATAGGTTGGCATTTCTTCCACGAAGGAATGCACAAAATCCATACCAGTGAAGTGGGAGAAACAAAAAACAAAACACCTGGAACTACGGAAGGGACGTATTTGGAAACTCCTGGTAAACCATGGAGTAGTGAAGGCTTTTTTCGAGAAGCAGAGGGACCAGCAGGCCCCCTCATGCGCGAACTGATTGGAGATCCTGATAAGATTTTACAATCCTATTTGACCTTAGGCCAAGAAGCCGATGCCAAAACACCCGCAGCACGTTTTCCAGTTTCCCTTGCGAAAGAATGGAACCGTTATATTCAACGCTGGAAAAAAGAATTTCCCAATAGTGCCGATAAATTGGAAGGCCAACCCTTAGAACAGATTGAAAAAATCAAGATGGATTATGTTCAGTGGATTCTAACCGGGAAAAAAGAGATAGAAAAAAAAGGACCAACTGGCAAAGCCCTTGAAGTAACTCTCACTACCAGAGAGCGTATCGATCATTACCTCAAATTGTACGATCGGGTGCGCAATATCTATCAAAGTGAACTACCGACTTTCCAGAAAGATGTTGAAAAAGGTCGTTTAAGAGCACTCAAATCAGAATTAGCTGCGGATCGTTCTAGTCTTCAGCTCGACGTGGACGGGTATACCAAACAGGTAAAAGATATCCTAGCCAAATTGATCGCTCCAAACCAACTCATTACTCTAGATAAAGCCCTCAACGAGCTGAAACCAGATCAATGGCTATCGGCATTTACCCCTACGAATCCCCCTGCCGATAAGAAAAATGAAGAGGCAGAAGCGAAAGCACTTCCCGAAATATTAACAAAAGTTTGGGATGACTATGGCAAATCGATCATAGAATTAGCCCCGCTAACCGATGTCCAGAGAATCGATATGGAAGGGATTATTCGAAGATCCAAAATCCGATTAGTTCGGGATCTGCTCGATCAGGATGAATTCACGGGGGAACCGCGCTCGACCGTAGTCGATGATCGTACACCGATTGCAGCTCAGCTAAAACAACTCAGCGCGAGTGTTGCCGCTTGGCAAGCCTTACCAAAACCGGATAAGCTGGATGATAAAAGCGATGCCAGCAAAAAGTATTTAGCGGCACAAAAAAAAGCGACACAAGAGTTTGCCAGTCTCAAGAAAGTGGTACAGTCTCATTTTGATACCCTGCAAGGGAATTTAAACTCTTTCCGCAACGATGATCAGCTTAAAGGATATGCCCATGCAGAACCTTCAAGCAACAATTTGGTAATTCTCGATCAGATGACCAGTTGGAGTTTGACCATCTTTGGTGCTTGTCTCATTCTCGGCTTATTTACCCGCTTAGCCTGTCTGGGTGCTGCCGGGTTCCTGTTTTTAACTTTCCTATCCGCGCCGCCATTCCCTTGGTTGCCAGCATCCCCCATGACAGAAGGAAATTACGCATTTATCAATAAAAATTTGATCGAGATGTTTGCCCTGTTGGTTCTATCGACCACATATAGCGGTCGCTGGGTCGGTCTAGATGGGATGCTCTCGTACATACTAGGCGGGATCTTTGGCTCGCGAAAACAGAAAGGGATCGCGGTACAAACATCCACTCAAAATAACCAAGCCTCATTATCTTCACTACCCCCTTCACTGCCCCCTAGACAATCCCCCCTCCCCCCCTCTTTACCTCCGAGAAGATAATAACCGTCAAGTAAATAATCCCAAGTAAATAATCCCAAGTAAATAAAAAGACTACCCGTATAAAAAACTTAAACTGATGTAACGAATCGATTACCCATAACAATCAAAAACAACCAGACCGGAGATTAAAGCGATGGCTCTAGATTTAACTAAAGAACAAAAAGAGATGGGGCGTAAAAACTTCCAGGCCTCTGCCGAGGAATTGACTCGCCGAGGCTTTATGAAAAGTATGGCCGCAGGAGCTGCGGTTGTCCCCGTAGCAGCGGGGGCATATTTTGGCTATCAGTCCATTCAGGGCAAAGCAGTCAAAGCTGCCTTGATCGGCTGCGGCGATGAAGGGGGAGTCCTGCTAGGAGAACATAATCCCGACTATCTTAAGTTCATTGCCGCTTGCGATATTAGACCTTACAATCAAAAACGAATTATCACCGGAGATCCTAAGGTTCCGCTCCGCAAAGGGTTCACTAAAGTTTACGGGAAAACGTATGCTCAAGATATAGAATCTAAACATCTGTATACAGATTATAAGGAGATGTTGCAAAAGGAAAAAGATATCGAAGCCGTGGTTATCGCCTTACCGTTGCATCTTCATGCCCCGGTAGCGATCGAATGTCTAAAAGCAGGAAAGCATGTTTTGTGTGAAAAATTGATGGCACGCACGGTATCTCAATGTAAAGAGATGATCAAAGTTGCCAAAGAAAATAATCGAATTTTATCGATCGGTCACCAGCGGCATTATAGTATGTTATATGCCCATGCTCAGGAAGCCTTGAAATCCGGTATTCTGGGAGACATCAAACATATTCGCGCGTTATGGCATCGCAATTTTTCTTGGCCCTGGTCTCCTGATCCTCGTGAACCAGAAGTAGCAATGAGCATGATTCAACCTGTTATTCGAGATGGTTGGACCCCGCCGATATTTCAAATGGATTTGGAAGCTTTAAAGGATAAACTGGATAGCACTCTCAAAGATCACCGTTACGGTTACAAAGATATTTATGAATTGATTCGCTGGCGACTGTATCAGCGAACCGGGGGTGGATTGATGGCTGAATTGGGTAGTCATCAGCTCGATGCTTGCAGTATCTTTCTTGGTAAAGTCCACCCATTAGCCGTGAGCGGCGTTGGTACTCGATCGTTCTTTGGCGGACTAGATACGACTCCGTTTAAAAATAATCGGTCCATCGATGATCATGTGTTTGTAACCTTTGAATTTCCAGGAGCCAACCATCCTCAAGGGGCGAATAAAGGAACCGATAAGAACGATATCGTCGTAGTTACCTATTCTTCGATCAGCACCAACGGATTCGAAGCTTATGGGGAATGTGTGATGGGTAGCCGTGGAACCCTTTTGGTCGAAGGGGAATCACAGATCATGCTTTATAAAGAAAACGATCCGACCAAGAAAGGGATCAAACCCCGCGAAACGGCAGTAACTGTTACCACTAGCGCAGCGAATAAACCGATGATCGAAGCAAGCAGTACATGGGGCGGTCCATCCCCCGCAGTGGCCTCGGGAGTGACTCCTGCCGCTGGGTCTCCTCCACCAGGTACCATCAGCAGAGGTTATAGAGAAGAAATGGAAGATTTTGCGTATTGTATCCGCCAGTGGAATGAAAAAACCGGCTACGAACAAGATGCCTCTGGAAAATATGTCCAGAGATTACCGCGTTGCCACGGAGAAGTCGCCATGGCCGATGCCATTTTGGCTCTTACCTCTAATATAGCCATGAAAGAACATAAACGGATCGAATTCAAGGATAGTTGGTTTCAAGCCAAAAGTTCGGAAGTACCTGATGCCAATGTCGATCCCAGTAAAATTTTAGATTGATCTACACCAGCCCAAAAAGTTCTTTTTGTATTTCTATCATGAATCTCTTTCATGAATCTCTACTAAACTTAAAAAGCAAGGTGTTTACAATACCTTGCTTTTTTTATGCCGCTTATTTCGTAATAATTTTATTTTCCTGGCTCTTCATCAAATATTCGGTTTATCGTTTTCTTTCAGCAAAAGATCGATATGGCGATTAGAACTATTTATTTCTTTGGTAATCGGCAACAGGAGATCGTGTTGGGGTTCCGGGCGTAATTTCATCGGGAGTTTAACGCGGAAAGTACTGCCTCGACCCAGCTCGCTTTCCACGGTAACATCTCCTCCCAGTAATCGGCTCAATTCGCGGACGATCGATAATCCCAATCCGGTCCCCTCATGTTCTCGAGTCAAAGGATTACCCCCTTGACGAAATTTTTCAAAGATAACCGCTTGATCTTCGATAGCAATCCCGACGCCGGTATCTGAAATGGTTAAAATGAAATTGTTATCCTCTTGCTCTAATTGTACACTAATGCTTCCCCCTTCGGGAGTAAACTTGATCGCATTCGAAATAAGATTCGATAGAATTTGTCTCAGTTTCACCCCATCTTGATAAACAAGAATCGGCTTAGGATCTTGGGGAAGCCGAAGCTCGATATTTTTCTTTTCGGCACTTTGCTTAAATAAATTAGTTACGCTATCGTATAATTCGGGTAAAGAAATCTCGCTGACATTGACCTCGATCTTCCCCGCTTCAATTTTAGCGAGATCGAGAATATCGTTAATTAGATTCAAGAGCTGCTGACCGCTATTTTTGATATTGACCGCCCAGCGTGCCTGCTTTTCACTCAGCTGACCGCTATTAGAAAGCAAAACATCACTAAATCCGAGAATACTATTCAGAGGGGTACGCAATTCATGACTCATCGTCGCGAGGAAATCGTTTTTCATCTGGTTTGACTGGTAGAGAGCCATATTTGCCCGAGCTAATTCTTCGACTTTGCGATCGAGATCCAAATTCAGTTTCTTATCCCGATTTTGCATATTCACTAATTCGCGCAACATACTGTTGAAGGCATCGCTGAGATCTTCAAATTCGTCCCCGGTTTGAATATCCGAACGAACATCTAGATGACCATTCGCAATCGCCACAGAAACCTCTTTGAGGTGTTTGACCGGCTTGACAATCACATAGCGAATAATGAGATAGGTACCGGCCATGATCATCAACGAGGTAAATAGAGCTGCGGAAATCAATAAAGCACGATTGAAATGAATGGCATTTTCGATATCTTTCGTCGATAAGCGGATCGAAACCACTGCCATTAAATCCCCTTCTTTATAACTATTTTCCAGGGACCGATTTTCTAAGCGATTATGGCAATCGATACAACTGGGTGCTACCCGGAGTGCACCATAATATGAAAATGTTCCACGCGATGTTATAAATCGCGATTCTTCGTTCTTTTCTGAATCGGCGAGGAATTTATTAAGAATGGCAAGCTCTTCCCCTTCCGGTTTATATTCAGGTTTACTCGATTTTGGTTTGATAATTTTGTATTTGTATTCGCGTAATAACTCCGGCCAACTTAATTCGTTTTTAGCTTGGAAGTTATCCATCGCTTCGCGCGAATCTTTCGAAACATGTAACCGGGCTACAATAGGATTGACCAATAGTCTCCCGGTCGTTTCGGTCTGTTCATAGGCGATATGTTCGGTCTGGCGAGCAAAGACATAAAAGCTCAGAGTCATCAGCAAGATGATTGCCGAACCTAGCAAAAAACGGCACTTCCGTTCTAGACTAGATTCCCCCAATAACTTTTTAAATGCACGATACGACATATATTCGATTCCGTTCCACTACTTGAATCAACCGTTAGACTTTCGTTTAGGCTTTGACTTTAAGCTTGGATTTTAAGCTTAGACTTTAAAATCATGAATCAACTCGCTCACTGCGTATTTAATGATGCCCCTCGACCTTAAACCATCTAATCCCCAACAATTTCCAGATCTTGTTCTAAAAGACAAACAGCTTCGCATCAAAGAATTTCTGCTCTATTTTCTAAACTTACCGAACCGATGATCCCTAGGGATCACAATAAAATAGCAAAAGCTATTTTTGACAGTGTGGACAAAAATGGGTCGATCGGCCTGCTAATCGGATTACTTGAATCTCTGTGCCACAGATTAGACAGGGAGCTTGGCCGCGACCATAAACCGCTAAAACTTCCTGATATTCCCCTTGTAAACCAGATCCCCCTACATAATTGCGGATGGTGGAGCCACGCGATTCAATCGCTTTTTTAAGTACTTTTCGGATCGCAAGGCGAAGGCGATCCATCTCTTCAAAACTTAATTGACTGCCAAATCTCGTAGGTAAAAGCTTCGCTTCGAATAGAGATTCATCCGCATAGATGTTACCAATTCCAGCGACAATCGATTGATCGAGGAGCAGAGCTTTGAGAGAACGATTGCTCTTTTGTACTGCCTCTTGCCATTCTTTTTTGGTTAAATCAAACGGTTCTGGACCGAGCATCTCCCCATGGTGATCTTCCCAGCTAGGCAAATCAGCAAAAAATTCGACCGATCCAAATCGGCGAATATCTCGAAATCGCAATTCCATGGGAGCTTGTTTCTCTACCGATTTTCGAGTTTTTTTTGGTTTATCAGTAGAAGATTGGTCTGTATTGGTCGAGGGATTCGCCTGTAACAGCAAACGAAAATGAACATGATCGGCAATCGGGTCCGATGGGGAATGCACCGTAAGTTGACCGGTCATGCCCAAATGAATAATCAATACACCCCCATGATTCAAATGGATGAGAATCCATTTGCCCCGGCGATCGATCTTCGTAATGACCTGATTGGTGATTTTTTTATTCCAGGCAATTTTCCAGGGCCGGCGAAGCTGTTTTTTTCCACAACTAATTTTCTGAATCATCTGATGGACTAAATAAGGCCGCAAATCCCGTACAACGGTTTCTACTTCAGGTAATTCCGGCATCCCTCAGCCTCTGTCCTTTTTTGATATTTACTATGCCAATATATGCACACGAAAAAGTTGACCCAGATTCAGATCACTCGATCAAAAAGCATTAAATAAATAAGCACTTAATAAGCATTAAGGCACTAGGAATAACCAGAAAACTAGATCGCCTCATCCAGCCTAATGATCTATTCCTAGCACCATCGATTTATAGTTCGTCTAATCTCTATTTATC
>JAKBAI010000348.1 GCA_021809185.1 Planctomycetota bacterium | reverse complement strand
TTTGTCGGCGCCGGCTTTAGGGAAATCGGCAGTGAGGTCAGGGGCTTCGGTATACTGACGCAGTTACACGCTGTAAGAAGCAGTACCGCTGGTTGCACCACGAAGATCGCTGGTATAACCAAAAAGCTCCGCGAGAGGGATTTTAGCTCGAATCGTCCCTCGCCCTTTTTCAGAGCTAGTTTCTTCGATCAATCCACGCCGTCTGCTGATGTCTCCACAAATAGCACCAGAATACTGCTCGGGTCCAACAACAACAACATTCATAATCGGTTCGAGCAATTTAATACCAGCCATGGCTTGTGCATCGCGGAAATTTTCCATTCCCGCAAGCTTAAAAGCATCTTGTGAAGAGTCAACCGGGTGGTATTTCCCATCGTGCAATTCTGCCTCTAGATCGACCGAAGGGAAGCCATATTTGGCCCCTTTACGAGATTGTTCCAGAATACCAGCACCTACGGAAGGAATATACTCTTTTGGAACGACCCCACCAAAGATCGTGTCATAAAAGTAGATATTGTGGATATCGGGTTCATCCCCCTCATCTCGGGCCTTATTGTGCCATTCCTCAATTTTTTCAGGACTTAAGGGTCTATAACGTACCCGGATAACAGCGAATTTCCCACGGCCCCCCGATTGTTTAATATAACGAGTTTCAACATCGACCGGTTTAGCCAAGGTTTGGCGGTAAGCAACTCTAGGTCTGCCCGTTGTAACTTTAACTCCTGGGAACCGGTGCAACTTTTCAACCGAAACTTCGAGATGCAACTCCCCCATCCCCGACAAGATAAGATCTTTCGTTTCTTCATCGGTATGGAATTTCAGAGTTGGATCATCTCTAGTTAAACGCTGAATCGCTTCCCCCATCTTGGTTGGATCGGTGGAGCGATCCGGAATAATCGATTGAGAGATAACCGGTTTCGGAAAATTAATCGATTCCAAAGCGACTGGAGCCTTGTCCGTGCACAATGTCTGACCAGTATACGTCGTTTTCAAGCCAACAACCGCGACAATGGAACCAGGACCAGCCACTTCCAAATCCTGCCGGCTATTACCCATCATTCGGTAAAGCCGGTTGATTCTTTCCTGTTTATTGAGAGTCGTATTAATGACCGTTTCACCCTGATGCAATTCCCCAGAATAGATTCGAACATAAACGAGATCCCCATTTGGATCTGCAACCGTCTTAAAGGCTAGACCAGAAAACGGTTCCGTCGTTTCCGGTTTTCGAATCGTTTTCTCTTTGGTTTTCGGTACAATCCCTTCAACAGGGGGACGATCGAGCGGGGATGGCAAATAATCTACCACCGCATCCAGTAACAATTGTACCCCATGGAAATTTTTGGATGATCCGCAATGAATTGGCGTGAATTTTCCTTCCAAAGTTCCTTTCCGTAAAGCTTTCCGAAGTAACTCTTCACTTATGTCTTTGCCTTCCAGCAGTAACTCCATCAAATGATCATCCGCAAGCGATGCTGTTTCCAACAACTGAGATCGATATTCTTCAGCAATTTCTTTGTGAGATTCGGGAATTTCAACAAAAGTATAGTTTCTATTCGTCTTATCCGAATCGTCTTTAAGAACAAATTTCATTCGGATCAAATCAATAATTCCCTTAAACTCCGAAGATTCCCCATATGGAATGGTGCAAATAGCAGGAACCGCTTGTAATTTGTCTTTCATCTGCTGTACACAGCCAGCAAAATCGGCTCCTAGTCGATCAAGTTTGTTGATATAAGCGATACGTGGTACTTTATATTTATTCGATTGGAACCAAACTGTTTCGCTTTGAACTTCCACTCCGCCAACAGCACAAAAAACGCAAACCCCACCATCGAGAACTCGCAAACTGCGTTCGACTTCAGCTGTAAAGTCTACGTGCCCAGGTGTATCAATGATGTTGATAGCGACATCGCCCCAATCGATGGAAACAGCAGCGGAATTGATCGTGATCCCCTTTTGCCGCTCTAACGGATCAAAATCGGTTGTTGTATCACCACTATCTACGTCCCCTACTTTATGTTTGGTGCCGCTATAGTACAATATTCTTTCCGTAGTTGTTGTTTTACCTGCATCTACGTGAGCAATGATACCAATATTACGCAGTTTTTCTAACATATTAAATTATGGCCGGTTTCCGATTTTTCCGGCTCCTTTCCGTTTAAGATCATCAGCAAACAGGATACTTTTCCCATTTTCAAACACCAATGATCACATTTTTGTGACAAACTAAATTCGAGATCCAGTTCAACCTGATCCAAAATTTTCCTATATCTATTTTGAATTCCCTCTCATGTTCTAGATTCAATCTAAATTATTTTCATCCAGTATGAGATATTCGTTTCTTCTTACTTTTTTCAGTTTCTTTTGTAGTTTAAAAAGGAAGGGGACTTCTGTCCCCTCAATTTTAGTGATTATTAACTTCTCAAACCAACTTCAAGTTAGAAAAAAACGAGGAATTTTACTCTTCTTGATTTCTTCTTAAAAGAATATTTGAGCAAAATTTAAGGATTCAATTAAGTTTATGTAACTCCTATCAATCGATTATATCATTATTAGACTAAGAAAATTATCATAGCAAATTCGATTAAATAATCAACCTAAATGTAAACATTTTTGGCAAACAATCTAATATAAACACAAGTGTTACTATTATATTCTTTTTATACTAATAATAAAAATATGAAGTGGACAAATGAAACAAACAATTAATATTAACTTCGTTTTGTTCCGAATTCGGTTAATATCAATAGGATCACTGAGATTAAATCGACCCTAATTTATCTAAATATCAGAATCGATTTAAAAAATTGAATTTATAAATAATTCATTATCACAATTCATTTTAGTATCAGAATTGTCATTTTCTCTAATTATTAACACTTATTTCTTTTTTGGTAACATGTTTGGCGGAGGATTATTAGGAACAGGAATAAATATATTTTTATCCAAAATAGGAATTTCTTTAATAGAAGATATGAAATCCCTTGAGGAGTTGACAGGAGTAACCATCGCTTCTTTAGTTAAGGAAATCACTGGAGAGGGATAAATCCCTAATCCCAAAGTTATGATAGTACAGAATAGGATGGCGCAGCTCGCGAAGGTAAAACCAGTTTTTAGTCCTTTTTGAAAACTATTTCGTAGATACATCACCCCAATGATCTTTAAGTAATAATAAGCAGCAACTGCGGCATTGAGAACGGTGACGACAGCGAGGGTTTGATACCATCCACTCATTTGATGATCATTCGGAGCAGATAATAAATCATAGATAAGCATGAATTTCCCCATAAAACCAGAAGTAAGGGGTAAACCGATCAAGCTGAGCAAAAAGATCAACATGGCAAACGCCAAATAGGGATGGGTTTCATGCAATCCGCTAAGATCGTCAATTCGTTCTGGAATCTGTTCATCCCCTTTGAGGGAAAGTAGTACGGCTAGAAAACCGAGGGTCATCCCCGAATAGGCGATCATATAAAATAAAATCGAAGGCGTGGGGAAAAAAAGGAACTGATTATCGGCAAGATCTAAACTGATAGGAATATTTACGCCATGAGCTAAGGGTTGAGTACATATGCCCAGAAGCATGTACCCTGAATGGGCAACCCCGGAATAAGCGATCAATCGGCGTAGATTTTCCTGTCGTAAAGCCAGCATATTACCAACCGTCATCGTAATCGCGCACAAAACCCACAAGAAAATAAGTAGACTATGGATAAGAGCTGGAGACATATCTGGACTTAAATGAATGAGACCCAAAATTCGAATCAAAGCAACAAACCCGGCAATTTTCGGTAAGGTTGAAAGGATGGCTACCATACTTATTGGAGCGGTCTGATAAACAT
>JAKBAI010000094.1 GCA_021809185.1 Planctomycetota bacterium | reverse complement strand
GATCTCACAATGATTTGTTCCCCTAAATCTGGACGATTCAAAATAAATGGAGTTGAATAACAGGCGCGGAATCCTTTTCGTGGGCTACTCCATTTTTGTTCTCCCGTAGCGGCATCAAAAGCTTGGAGCGCAGATGGTCCATATCTTTGACGATTCCCTTGATCGTTATTCAGAATGACCAGATCCCCCACGACGATGGGAGATATTCCCGCACCATGCTCACTGACGAATGTCCCCAAATCCTTCTTCCATAATTGTTTACCCGTGTAATCATGAGCCATTAAAATCTGATCATTACCGTCCCAGAAAACCGAATAAATTCTCTTACCATCCGCTGCGGAAGTTGACGAAGCTGGTGTGTTTAATTTATGAAAACGAGCTGGGCCTCCCAAAATCGTTTTTTTCCATTTTAATTTGCCATCCAGAGTAACCGCATATAATTCTCGGGATTTCATATCAGCGGAACTACTTTGGAAAATAATCAGACCTTTAGAAACGATAGGTGATGAATTTCCAGTCCCTTCAATTGGGAATTTCCAAAGAATATTATTTTTTGATATTACGGCAGGGATATTGGTATCACGAGAGATACCGGTTCCATTGGGACCACGAAATCGTGTCCATTCCTCAGATGAAATTGCTGTGGTGCTTTTTTCAGATGAAGGATCTATTGTGGATAACCCGACCTCTTTTTCACCTGCTACCAGGTAAATTTGCATCAAAATCAAGAAGGAAAAGGGTGTAGCCCATTTCAAAGCTGTACAAAAAAGAGATTTCATAAAACGATTCCTAAATTACAAAGACACTGAATTCAATAAATTGGGACATAACTAAAAAATTTTAACTTCTAATCATTAACTACTAGGGAGAGTCGCCAATATAGATTGTTCAATAACCACTTCCTTATAAATTGTATCTTAGTTGTATTCCGAGAACAGTGTCTAAACCAAAATATCTTGAATGACATTCCCTTTGCTGATCGGAAAAGGCCTTCCTAATTTATCTTGGAATTCTGTTTGTGGATCGATACCAAGTAGATGGTAAATGGTTGCGGAAATATCTTCAATTTTAATAGGATTCGAATCAGGGAAAGCCCCCTGACGATCCGAAGAGCCGTAAACAAATCCTTGTTTCAAGCCTCCGCCAGCCATGAAGGCAGTGAAACAGCGAGGCCAATGGTCTCGCCCTGCTAGTTTATTGATTCGTGGGGATCGACCAAATTCTCCCATCCAGAGTACTAAGGTATCATCAAACATCCCCCGTTGCATCAAATCTTCTAACAACGCAGAAACAGATAAATCGGTGATGGGTAAGAGGTAATTCTTTAAAATAGGGTCCATCGGTTTTGAGTCAAAGCCGTGTGTATCCCACCCGCCTAGATCTCCACCAATGCTCCGGGAGAAATAAACGGTTATAAACTTGGCTCCTACTTCAGCAAGTCTTCGAGCTAATAAGCAACCTTGCCCATAAGTGGTTTTTCCGTATCGACTCCGTACCGATTCAGGTTCAGCGCTCAGATCGAAGGCTTTTTTGAATTCGGTTGCTGTCAACATCTGCACTGCCTTTTCAAACGATTGATCGAGTCCTCTCCCAATCATCGATCGTTGCAACGATTCCGATTGGTTATCGATCATCTTCAGCATTTCCTCTCGGCTTTGCAATCGGTTTAAACTCAAGTTATCGGGTAACTGTAATTCGGGTAAAGCGAAGTCGCTTTTATTAGGATCTTGTTGGAAGAAAAATGGATCATGTGCTTTTCCTAAAAAAGAGGCATGTTGTCCTGGGGTTATCGAACCATCTGCAATAATATGTGGATAACTTACAAAAGTCGGGATGCCCTTCTGAGCTGGAGCAAATCGATCAACGATCGATCCAAATGCGGGGAAAAGATCGGGAGAATCGCGCAATCTTTGGTCATCAGTAGGGGGAGCGAACCCAGTCAAGGAATAATACCCTGCGGAATTATGATTGGTCATCCGATGTTCGATCGAGCGTAAAATCGTGAGCTTATCGACTAATTTTGCAATCCTTGGTAAAGCTTCACAAATCGGATAACCAGGAATCGATGTTGAGATAGGTTTGAAAGTCCCTCGAATTACTGCGGGAGCATTCGGCTTCATATCAAAGGTTTCGAACTGGCTTGGGCCGCCAAACTGATGTAAATAGATAACCCTTTTGATACGAGCTTTCCCCGGTTTTTTGTTTTGAGTTTGGCTAGAATTGAGTGATCCCGCTTGAACTTTTTCTGGGATCACTAAAGGGTTTGCCAATAAGGGCAGAGTTCCTAATCCGGAGAATCCTACTCGGAGTAATTGCCTTCGGGTCAAGAAAGGATTTACCATTTTAATCTCTCAAAAATTTTAAGTTCCGATTTATAGACTTTTGACTTTAGAATTTAGAAGATAGACGAATAAATTAATGCCGTAATCGAAATTCCTTGGAATTAACTAATCCCCAGACTAGATCTTCAAAAAAAGCAATCCGATCGGATTCTCGCTTTTCTAATAGCTGGAGCAGAGAAGCTTCTTCTTTTTCTGTTGCAGGACGGGACAAAACTCTCAAATAGATTTCTTGAATAAATTGGGTATTTGAAGTTGTTCGATTCATTAAGCGATGTAGCTCATTATCTTTTTTTGTAATCCATTGATTAATCAAATCGCCAGAAATCAGTTGGAAAGCCTGGATCAAGCCTGGATCATCGCTCCGTTCACATTCACAGCTTAGTAATCGATTCGGTTTACCAAAAGTTTGTAAAAATCGTGTAGAAAGATCGTTCGAAGCTCGTCCACGAATTTTCAAGTTAATCGCCGGAAGCTGATTCGATCGGAGTGAACTAGGGAAACCTGGAAAAGAGGGTTTCATTCCCGTAATTTTAGCCAAAGAGTCTAATAAGGCTTCCGCAGGGATTGGTCGAATTAAAGCATGGGCAAAATGGGAATCCTCTTCTAAGTTATTTCTGCTAAGATAATCTTGCAGTTCACGATCTTCCAACGAGGGGATTTTCAATTGGTACACTTGAGAACTCATAATCAATCGAACGAGATGTTTCAAAGAAAAATGGTGATCCCTAAATTCCTTTTCTAAAAACTCGAGCAGTTCTTTATTGATCGCTGGGTTGGTTATTCGAAAATCGTCGATAGGATCAACGACTCCGCGATGGAGTAGATGATACCATATTCGATTGGCCTGGGCTTTGGCAAAATAGGGGTTAGCAGGATCTGCGATCCAATCTGCTACGATTTGTACAGAGGATATTTTTTCGGTAGACAAAGAAGCCAATACCTGCTCTTTGGAAGATTTATTAAGATCAGGTTCTTTTTTCACTCCTAATAATTGGGGAATTAAAATCTCACCGGTCCTAGGATGTTTCAGTTGTTTTTTTGTATCACTATAGACAATTTGTTCCCCTCGGAATTCATGCTTGTCGAATTTATCTTTTCGACCATTCGCTACGATTCGGTAGTCGATTTGATTAAAAAATGAAGCAAATTGATGATACTCATCTTGAGTCCATTTTTCGAATGGATGATTATGGCATTTCGCACATTGCAAACGAATCCCAAGAAAAACTTGAGCCACTGCCTCAGATCGATCATAGGTAGCTCTTAATGCTCTATAGAAATTGCTTGGCGGATTTTCATATGAACTCCCCTGCCCCGCAATAAGGTCTCTAGCAAACTCATTTAGCGGGTAATCTTGTTTGATCGATTCACGTATCCACTGATAGAAAACTTGAACCCCTTTATGATCCAATGTCTTTTCTTCATTGCGTAAAAGATCGGACCATTTCGATGCCCAAAAATCTGCGAATTCCGGTCGATCGACCAATCGTGCGATCATTTGATCTCGTTTATCGATCCGGGAATCCGAAAGAAATTCACGTACCTCTTCACTACTGGGGATTACTCCAATCGCATCGAGGTACGCTCGGCGAATAAATGTCGCATCATCACATACAGATGCAGGGGATAATTTTAATTCTTTAAGTTGAGCAAAGATAATCTGGTCAATAGGATTCTTTATTTTTCTGGGTTGCCAGATAAAATCCTTCTTAGCAGAAACAAATTGAATTCGTATCGGAATCTGAAAATTCAAATATCGAACAACAACGACTACTTCTCCAAATTGTTGCCGTTTTACTAAACCATCTGCGCTTATATCTGCGATTCCAACATTATTGGCTTCCCAAACGACGAGATGATTTATATTCTTTTTTTGTCCTCTTTGATCGTAGATATAGGCATTCAAACGAATAGAATTTTGAGGATCAAACAAAATTTGTCGATCAGGAACTACTTCTAGTTTGACCGGTTTGAAATCATTTTTAATCTCTTTGGGACAATTCGATCGGATCCATTGTAAAATGGTTTTATATTCTCTAGATCCTTTACTAAATCGCACACCCCCTTCATGAGCCACTTGCCCTGTTGCTTTTAGTAATAGTAGGCTATTTTCTGGGTTTTGAAGGGACACTCTTCTACTTTGTAGGTCTCGAGTTAAAATCGAATAATCGAAATCAGAGTCTTCCCCTCGCAACGAAAGTTTAAAGCCCCCTTTCCCGTTCAAATTGCCGTGACACGCCCCTTGATTACACCCCCCTCGTGCTAAAATTGCCATTACTTCCCCACGAAATGAGGCGGTTGATTTTAGCGAGGAATTTGGATTTGGCGTTGAACTTTGGTTATTATTTGTTTCAGCTCGGGATAATTTCTGAGAATCTGATGCAATTAAGAGCTTGAACCCTAAAAAGACAAATAGAATAACCGCTGCATTTTTGATAAAAAAATTCCTTTTAGTGAATAAGAATTGTTTAAGAAATCGATAGCTAATCCAGTAAAAGTGGGGAATGCTCATCAGTTTATCTGTTTTCCTATATAGGTTATTCATTATTATTCAATCTGGAATAAACAAAAGTTAGTGAATGAAATAAACAGGGTCTACTGTTTAGAAAATTTCAACATTCAAATAGGATCAGCTCAAATTTAGAATTATTGAAATTATGCTCTCATTATTTCCATTTACAAATCAAACAAAATTTAAACAAATAGGTATTGGTAAGATTAACCTAAATACTAAAATTATTGTGGCAGGTATAATTAGCTTGTCATATTTTGCTTGCAATTTCAATAGCAGATACTTAAAAAGACAGAAAAAACAACTATTTCTAGTATTTTAAGATTAAAGTAAGAAAAATGATTTTTATATTCAATGTTACTCTTAACTTTTTGAAGGTAGTATCAATCAAAGATAGAAAAACTCATCTTAAGCTCCAAACCTAATCGACAAAGAGAGATTTTAAGACCATTGGGGATACAGGCAAATTCTGATTCGAAAATCAAGAATACGAAATGATCGAAAAATACTCCCTTAGAATCTTATTTAAAAGAAGCTAATCGAATGAGAATATCGATCCCGCGCTCAAGCACTTCGTCTTTTGCTGCAAAGCTGACCCGGAAATGGGTGTTCTGCTGACTAAATGATGCCCCTGGAATAATCAATAATTCATGCTTGATTGCTTGAAGACAAAACTTCTCTGCATCTCCTTGAGGGGCTTTAGGGAACAGATAAAAGGCTCCTCCAGGGATCGTTAACTCATAATGATCTTTCAGGGCATCTATCAATCGATCTCTTTTAGAACGATAATCCCGGACTATCGAAGAGGTATCATAATCTAAAGCCGCAATGGCACCGAATTGAGATATACTAGGCGCACAAACGAAAGTATACTGTTGAATCTTGGCGATTTCTTGGATAATCTCTGTTGGGCCATGAACATATCCCAATCGCCATCCAGTAACTCCATAACTTTTACCAAAACCATCTACAACAATGGTCTCCGGGTAGAATTCGGCAACACTATGAAAAGGTTGATCATAAACAAAATGTCTATAAATTTCATCGCTTATGAGAATTAATTGATGTTTCCTTGCAAGCTCGCCGAGCTGCATCAATTGATCTTTCGAAATGCAACTCCCGGTTGGATTGGCAGGAGAAGCAAAAAGAATCGCCTTTGTCTTAAGGTTTATTTTACTCTCGATCTGATCGATTTGAATTTCGAATGATGGGTACGTATTAACAAAAATAGGGATCCCTCCAGCGATCGAAATGAGATGAGGGTAAGAAACGAAGTAGGGATCGAGAACAAGAACTTCATCTCCAGGATTGATGGTTGCTAGAATCGTAACGGTCAATGCCCCACTGGTGCCTGAGGTGATGATCAAATCGCGATCTCGCTCTTTGAGTCGATCGCAGGTTTGCTTTTTTAACTTTTCTCGTAATTCAGCAATTCCACTCGTAACCGTATAGCCATTATTCCCATTTCGAATCGCTTCAATCGCCGCAGATTTGATCGGTTCTGGAACGTCAAAATGGGGTTGACCGATACTCAAATTCACGGGGTTTTTCAGTTGTTGACCTAATTCAAAAATCTTACGAATCCCCGAACTCGGCATTGTTTGCATCCGCTCAGCAATCCAAGATGATTTCATATCTCCCCTTTTTGAGTTCTATTTTAAGCAATCGGTATTTCTCTAATTCATAAAATCAGTTAAGAAAACTTATCGGAATTCGATCTGAAACATATTATTTTCTTGATTCGGAGGCTTATGCGACGATTGTTCAACGATCGATTTAGCAGAATCCGGAGTTCCTACCGATTGGCTACGTGCCAGCTTGTGTGTACTGAGTTTTTTAATGGCATCCTCTATCGAAATGGCAAACAATTTTCCATTTTGATTGCGAATCAAGCCTATTCGGTTGAGTTTCGCTAGAGCATCTTCGATCTCGAAATCGATCTTCACATCGAGATATTTCTCAAAGTCTTTTTCAATACGATCATCCAATTCTTGAGACGACCACCCTTGCTCATTTGGTTCATGCCATAAATAATAATATGGCAATAGTACCTCGCGGCATTCCTGTTCCTCGGCTTCATCCAACAACCGGTGCATGACTCCAGCATTGGAATCTAGATTTTGATAGTACAAGCTTTGGGTTAAACGCAAGGAGTAGGTTGTTTTCTTAACGCTATACGTATAATAAGCGCGGTAGGCGTATCCTGCGAGTGCCGTGGCAAGACCCCAACTTAGAGCAATTCCTCCTGCGAAGGCGAACAATGGGCGAAAACTAAAAATATGAGCTAAAACATTATAAAAGAAAATGCCAAAGCCAGTGACCAGAGGATAAAAAATCATCCCTTTATCGAGTTTGTTTAAACGTACTCTGGTTCCTGGTAGAACCATTTCCAAGTCGCATTTGGGAATATCCTTGAACATCTTCATAAAAACGCTTTTTAAATCGGCATCATTCTGAGTATGGCGCGATGGTTGCTGTTTTAAGAGAACAACCAAGCGATTGAATTCCGCAACCTCACGAATCTCGGGCTTGAATAAAGTCCAGAATCGATACCATACTTTATAGGAACGTTTCCCTTTCACATCGCCACGGTAATACATCTCTAACCGTTGAAAAATATCCCAATGAACCTGCATCTCCAGACCCCACAAACTATGCCCTTGCATAATTTTAGTCATCTCTTCTCGCGATAGATGCAAATAGTTGGCATCTTTTAACAAAGCCCCCATTTCATCAAAAAAATGGGCTAGAGCTTCATTTTCTTGGACGGAATCAAGTTTGGTCAAAGCGATAGTATCGGCATCAGGATCAAATGGAGCATAATCTTCTTTTAATTGTTGAAAACGCTGTAAATTATGAAAGTGAAAATAATGCCGCAACGCCAAAGCAAATTCACGGAATGATCGTGCCGATTCGATGGCCATTCCTGAAAATGCAACTTTAGCCCCTTTCCCCAAACAGAGAAAATCAATCAACTCTGGGTAGCGAATCGGGATAAAGTGTTCTCGATCCAAAAAAATTGACATTGCCGAAAACCCCTGGGCATTGCCCTTTTATTGACTGTTCTTAGCTCAACAGATTAAATTTTTTTCCGATACTATCCATCGAATACCATCTATAAATATCAAATTCGATCTCTAATTATTTTTAATCTCTATTTGTAACCACATTTTTCTATTCGTGAAGAAAATGAGAAAAGTAAAGAAACTATATTCATTTCACCTTTTTGAACTTGTTGATATTGGCCTCTCTAATAAAAATGGAAAATCTCAACTTGAGGAGTTTTAACCCCTTTTAATCTCAACTTTCTTTCTTTAAGATAGTTCTGAGTCTACTCTATTGTGTCCATCAACTCACTATTTACAATTCAGGATTGGTACCATCTCCAATCGGATTTCCTAGTTCGTTTGAAATTTCGGCTAAACGATCCCGAATATCAATCATACTTTGAGGTCTCTTTTGCGGATCGTATTCTAAACAGCTATGGACTAAAGTCGTGAGGGAATCAGGAACATTGCTGTTGAACTCTGGGATAGGTTTTAACATCTGTTTCCAATTCTTCTCACTAAGTTTGCCTATTTCTTTAAATGCCATAGCATTTATAGGGAGTTTCAAAGTAATCAACCGATAAAGAGTCGCTCCAAAATTAAAGATCTCTGTTTGACTATTGATCACTTTATTTCTTACCGTTTCCGGAGCCATATATTCCGGAGTGCCTTGAAGACGAGAAGACGGTTTTCCTTTTATCAAAGCTAATCCAAAATCGATAATTTTCACTTCCGATCGTTTACCAAAAAGAATATTATTCGGCTTCAAATCGGCATGGTATATCCCTCGTCGATGCATATGGACCATCCCCGAAGCTATTTGCCAGAATATAGGTACCATTTTATCCATGGGTAATGGAGGGGTGACATCCAAAGTCTTCCCATGGATATATTCGATCAACATCAGTGCTTTCTTTGGCTGAAATAACCAATTTTTTTCGATTTCTAAACAAAAGATTTTTATGATGTTGGCATGTTGTAAGAGTTGATTCACCTCGAATTCGTGTTTGGCTTGATCGAGAAATTTCATATCCTCTTTGTTTTCAATTGGGACCATTTTCAGGGCATATTCGCGGGTATCGATTTGGCGACGAATATGAAATATTTTGGAATGGGCCCCTTCACCCAAAGATCCCAATACCGTATATTTTCCAATTCGATCGAATGTCATTTTAAACCTTTCGGAAGTCACCAATCTATATCTAAGCTGTTTTTGGATCTCACCCCACCCACTAAAATATCTAATAGATGTTGGAATTAAATAGCGATTATACAGAATATTCTATCTCTATTTTTGTAATTGAATTTTATCAAACCAGAAACATGGCTTTCTAAGTCAATTCGTGTAAAATTTTGAACATAATAAAAAAGTCGTGATCCGTTTTAACTAATTAAATAATTTCATATGGGTTGCGAACAATTATTCAAGGAAATTGAAAACAAAAAGAAGATAAAACTAGCTCGATAAATAGGCTTAAAGATCATTAACTACATAGGATGGAAAGTGAACGGAGTTGATAAAAATCTTTGGGCATTCTTGGGAGACTTTAGGTAATCCTTGGCATTTGAACATAAGTTAATTTAGTTCGGTATCCCAGGATCATATAGGTCTTTCGATAAGTGGAACATAAGTGGATCTTAGAGCTGAGAGTAATTTGTCTCTTGATTTAGAAGGTAAGACATGCCAATTGATCAGGCAATCGAAGAGAGAATCCAGTTTATTGGACGAGAACTTTTTGGCAGGTTAAAGACCAAAAATTTGAATTTATTCACACCAGCATGGCTAGACGAAAAATTGATGGATTTTACGATGTCCGAAGAGGCATTAAAAATCCAATTATTTCGATTTATCGATTGTCTGCCTGTGCTTAAAGACCCGGAAGTTATTGCACTCCATTTGCGAGAGTATCTAAATGAGGCTAGAACGCAACTGCCTTGGTGGATTCGATTTGGAATTCGATTTTTGCCCACGAAAGGTCAGCTCTCTTCATGGTTAGCATCGATAGCTCGATGGAATGCGGAACATATGGCCCGTCGATTTATTGCGGGGTCTAACGTTGAAGAAGCGCTACAATCGATTCAGCGAATGCGATCCCAATCATTAGCATTCACGATCGATTTACTTGGCGAGGCAACAATCACTGAAAGTGAAGCGGATGGGGTCCAAAATCAATATTTAAATCTTCTGTATGGACTAAGTCAAGAAATTAACAATTCCAAAGAAATTCCCTTGATTGACCGTGGCTCTACTGATGCCATTCCTCGAGTAAATGTATCGGTGAAACTTTCCGCATTGAATAGTCAATTCGATCCGCTCGATCCAGAAGGGACTTCAAAAACGGTACGAAAAAGATTAAGACCGATTTTAAGTTTAGCCAAAGAACTTGGTGCATTCGTCAACTTCGATATGGAACAATATGCTTTCAAAGATACCACGTTAAGGATATTTCGAGAGATATTGGAAGAAGATGAATTTCGCCATTGGCCTCATGCTGGCATTGCAATCCAAACGTATCTACGAGACACTCTTAACGATTTGAAAGGATTGCAAAAATGGGTCGAGAAAAGAGGCACACCGATATCTATTCGTTTAGTAAAAGGGGCATACTGGGACTATGAAACAGTGATCTCCGCGCAACACGATTGGCCTGTTCCTGTTTTTACAGAGAAATGGCAAAGCGATAATAATTATGAAATCTGTAGCGACTTTCTGATGCAACATTACCAGCAGTTGCGACCCGCTTTTGGGACCCATAATTTCCGAAGCATGGCGGTGGCTATCGCGCTAGCAGAAAAATACCAGATCCCAAAACTCGATTGGGAATTTCAAATGCTGTATGGAATGGCTGATGAAATAAAAGAGGTTTTAACCACTCTTGGCCATCGAGTTCGCATCTACACCCCTTACGGACAACTTCTCCCTGGCATGGCCTATCTGGTTCGTAGACTTCTAGAAAATACCTCCAATGAATCGTTTTTACGCGCTAGTTTTCGAGAACATCTTTCTGAGGATTTGTTACTTATGCATCCAACTTTCAAAGCCCCTCCACACAATGCTAATTCATCGATGTCCCCTCATTCTAATGGGGCTGGAAACATCCGAGCCAATGATAACCATCAAAAAAACAAAGAGGAAATCATTTTTAAGAACGAAGCTCTAAGCGACTTCTCTCTCGAAGCGAATCGACAATCGATTTCAGCTGCATTGGAAAAAGTCAAATCCCAACTAGGAAAAACTTATCCTCTAAATATTGATGGTAAAGAAATCGTGAGTAATCAATTTTTAGAATCGGTGAATCCTTCCCGTAAAAAGGAGATTATTGGGAAAGTGGCTTGTGCTCAGCCTACACATGTAGAATTAGCGATTCAAACTGCAAAGCAAAAATTTCGAGATTGGCGCGAAGTTCCCGTTACCACCCGAGCAAACTATCTTTATCGTCTTGCGGATGAAATGGCGAAAAGAAAGTTTGAATTATCTGCATGGCAAATATTAGAATGTGGCAAACCGTGGCGTGAAGCAGATGCCGATGTTGCGGAGGCGATCGATTTTTGTCGATTTTATGCGAACGAGATGATCCGATTAGCAACAGCTCCTCATATCCGAAACGTCCCAGGAGAAGAAAATCGTACCTTTTATGATGCTCGAGGAGTCTGCGTTGTCATTGCTCCCTGGAATTTCCCCTTGGCAATTTTAACCGGGATGACCACCGCTGCCCTCGTTGCTGGCAACCCCGTCATCATGAAACCAGCGGAACAATCCTCTGTTATGGCGGCAAAATTAATGTCCCTTTTTGAAGATATCGATTTCCCAAAAGGGGTTGTTCAATTTTTGCCTGGAATTGGAGAGGAAATTGGACCGGTCTTGGTTAACCATCCAGATGTTGCTGTTATTGCGTTCACAGGCTCTCTTCCAGTAGGTTTGAGTATTTATGAAAAAGCGGGACATACTCCTAGCCATCAACATCATGTCAAAAAGGTAATTGCAGAACTGGGCGGGAAAAATGCAATTATTGTCGATCAAGATGCAGATCTGGATGAAGCAGTCAAAGGGGTTGTCGATTCTGCTTTTGGCTATCAGGGCCAGAAATGCTCCGCTGCTTCTCGTGTTATCATCCTTGAACCGATTTATGAGGCTTTTTTGCATCGATTAATCGAAGCAACTAAAAGTCTCACGATTGCTGCTGCGGATTCGCCGAGCTGCTCAATCGGTCCTGTTATTGATCAAGAGGCACAAAATCGGATTTTGAAAATGATTGAAATTGGCAAACAAGAAGCAAAACTTATCTATCACTATGAAATCGGTCAATCAGCTGAGGAAGGATTCTTTGTTGGGCCACATATATTTGTGGATGTAGACCCAAAATCAATAATTGCCCAAAACGAAATATTCGGGCCAGTTCTCGCAATTATGAAAGCGAAAACTTTAGAGGAAGCGCTTCAAATTGCCAATGGAACTGCTTTTGCGTTAACCGGAGGGATTTTTTCACGGAGTCCTGAAAATATTCAAACCGCGCGAAAAGAATTTCGAGTTGGAAATTTATACATTAATCGAAAAATTACTGGCGCTCTCGTCGATCGTCAACCATTCGGGGGGTTCAAATTGTCTGGGATTGGCTCCAAAGCTGGAGGACCAGACTATCTGTTGCAATTTTTGTTGCCAAGAACGATCACGGAAAATTCGATGCGAAGAGGATTTGCTCCACCTCAGGAATAAGTTTAGAAATCTATTCGAGATGCCGATTTATTCAAAATGATTCGACGAAAAACCCGTCAATCCTAAATTAAGATTGACGGGTGATATTTCAATACTACCTCAATATAATCTCTTGAATCGACATTAATTCCTAGAAGCTTTTTTGCGATCGGCTTCTTTGAGAAATAGTTTTCTCAAGCGAGTTGAAGTAGGGGTTATCTCCACCAGCTCATCTTCTTCAATGTATTCCAAAGCGGCTTCTAAATCAAATTTCCGAGGAGGCTTAATGACTGTTTTGATTTCAGAAGTAGCAGAACGCATATTCGTCAATTTTTTCTCTTTACAAACATTAACCGGCAGATCATTATCACGGCAATGTTCGGCGACGATTTGCCCTTCGTAAATTGGGTCTGTCGGTGCCACGAAAAGAATGCCGCGTTCTTGTAAACCTTCAATGGCAAAGGCAGTAGCTTTACCCGATTCCATGGAGACCATCACCCCATTATTTCTTCCGTTAAGAGCCGGTTTCAACGGCTGATATTCATGAAAATTATGGTGAATGATTGCCAGACCATTAGTCGCAGTCAATAACCTCGTGCGAAGCCCAATTAAACAACGTGACGGAATTAAAAATTCCAGATGAGTCAAATCAGAACCTGCATCCATCTTTAGGCATTGTGCCTGACGTTCAAGTACCAGAGACATGACCGAACTTACTTGAGTAGCGGGAACATCGACGACTAGATACTCGACTGGCTCCATTTTTTGCCCATCGATCTCTTTTGTAATCACTCGAGGCTTACCCACGGCTAGTTCGGATCCCTCTCTCCGAATCGTTTCCAGTAAAATAGAAAGATGGAGCAAACCACGACCAGAGACAATAAACTCATCCGCCCGGTCTTCTCTATTTCGAATTCGTAAGGCTACGTTGGTTTGTAATTCCCGATTCAGTCGTTCTTTTAACTCTCGACTAGTGAGAGGTTTTCCTTCTTGTCCTGCAAATGGGGAATCATTGATTTTGAAAACCATATCCAAAGTCGGTTCATCTATGGAGATTGGTGGCAAAGCTACCGCCTTTTCAAAATCGGCAATGGTGTCTCCAATTTCGACTTCATCGAGTCCTACCAAGGCACAAATATCCCCAGCAGATAATTCCTCAACCTCTTTTTTCGCTAATCGATCAAACTCTAACACTTGCACAACTGTGTCGTCAATTCGCTTCCCATCCCTTTTAAGAATTGCAACCTTTTGATTTTTACGAACTTTCCCGGATACGATTTTACCAATTGCTATCCTGCCAACAAAATCGCTATAATCAAGAGAAACGCACAACATTTGAAATGGGTCTTCCAAATTTGCTTCTGGGGCGGGGATCGATTTAATAATCGCTTCGTAAAGAGGTTTAAGATCCTTAGGAGGAACTTTTAGATCGGTAGTAGCGACCCCTTGTCTTCCTGATGCATAAATCAGTGGGAAATCGAGAGCTTCATCATCCGCACCTAATTCAACGAATAAATCAAAAATCGCATTGTGTACCGCATCGATTCGAGCGTCGGGACGATCAATTTTGTTGATAACAACGATCGGTTTCAGCTTGGCAGCAAATGCCTTTCTCAAAACAAATCGTGTCTGCGGCAACGGTCCTTCTGCGGCATCAACAAGCAGAAACACCCCATCCGCCATCATCAAAATCCGCTCCACCTCTCCGCCAAAATCGGCGTGACCGGGAGTGTCCATCAAATTGACTTTAGTGCTTCCGATTCGGAAAGCAATATTCTTCGCAAGGATTGTAATCCCGCGCTGACGCTCAATATCATTCGAATCCAAAATACAATCCCCCTGTAGTTCGCTCTCGCGAAACAGGCCTGATTGTCGCAAAATTTGGTCGACCAAGGTTGTCTTTCCGTGGTCAACGTGGGCAATAATTGCTACGTTCCTAATATCATTTCGTCGCATGTGACTCCGTAATTTTTCACAAAAAATTCAAAAACCTATTCTTATCCATAGCTCAAAGACTCAAGAGCATATATTATACAAGATATTGAGTAAATTGAATGAGCAAAAATAGGAGATTTCGATTTTGATGAAAGAATCAAATCTCTATCATAGGAATTTGACTAAGATGAAGCTACTGATTATCCGTCATGCAGAAGCGGTTGCCCAAGGGGATAAAAGCGATCATGACCGAGAATTGACTGATTTAGGGTGTTTACAAAGTGAACATCTTAGCCAATTTTTGATGAAGAATCATATTCAGCTCGATATGCTCGTTTCTTCTCCCTATGAACGGGCCAAACAAACAGCAGAAATATTAAAAAAATCTCTTGGCTTAAGTGAGGAAAAACTGCTATTTTGTCGTGATTTTGAACCAAATAACCGTCGAAAACGCATGGCTCGCTGTGTGAATAGCTTAGAAGGAGAGACCTTTGCTGTTATTGGTCACGAACCTGATCTGAGTTCGTTTATTGGCTGGTTATGTGGTAATAAAAAATGCCGACCAGAGCTGGTTAAAGGGGGATTGGCCTTAGTTGAAGTCGAAGGATTAGCCCGCCGAGGAGCCGGTATTTTAAAGTGGCTACTCGTTCCAGAACTATACAAATAATTTAACAGTATCTTCTCGATTTTCCGTTAAAAAAGAATTATTTACGATATTAAATAAATTAATTATTGAATTGTTGGTAAAAAGATAATTAATGAAATATTAGTGAAGAGATATTAAAGTTCAAATTATAAGGATCGGAAGGAGTGGGATTCGAACCCACGATGGGCTTTCACCCATGCCGGTTTTCAAGACCGGTGCATTCAACCGCTCTGCCATCCTTCCCTAAAACATTTATCAGTAGATAATTCGATTATATCGATATTTACCTTGAAATATTGACCATCTATCAACAAAAAAGTTCAGATGTAACCTATCGAATCTATCGCATTTTTATTCTATATAGAAGCAATATTCAGTAATCTTTATATATCATTTGATGTTGTTTTTTTCAAGATTGATTAAAAAGTGATTTTACATTGAATTCTGATGGGTTTCATCGGAAATGGGTATTTTTACTTGAAGTTGATTTATTTGCTGTAAAACTCGATTAATTGATTTTCACCTCTGCCTCAAATTAAATTGATAATTGTTTTATTGTTAGATAATTAGGCTTTTATTTAAGAGAATACTATTTCGTTATAGTTCATTTGGAGATGACACATAACGCAGAATGTAATGAATCTTTTAAGATTACTTAGAATTTGAATAAATCAAGAAGAAAATGTTTGGGATCTCTTTACTTATTCACAAAAAAGAGGCTAAAATAAGGATAGATAAATAAATAAAGAATATTGAGCTTAATATTTAGAGGTTTAATCAATAAATAATTAAATCATAAATATTGACTTAGATAACAAAGTTGGAAAGATTTTAAAGTTAATCATTCTTTAAAGAATAATCTCTAGTCTATTTTTTTGGGATTTAATGTGATTTAAATTATTTGTTAGAAATTCATTGTTAATCAGTTTATTTTATTAGTGATTAAAATAAACAAGCTGGTTAATATGTAGTAATTTCTTGATCAAAATAAATAGGTTATTGCTTCCACCCACCCTAAAATTCGCTCTGTCGAATTAAATTTAATTAAGAAGAAATTGAATTCATGATTTTTTTTACATGAGCGTCTAATTGAATGAGATTATTTTCTCAATTCCGAATGCTTGATTTTGAAATGGAGGTTTTTATGGTTAGGTATCAAAAAGCATTTTTTTTTCTCATTGTACCATTAATCGTTGTTTGCGGTCAAAAATCATTCACTTCCATCTCTTATGCAGATGAAACTGATCGATCCAAAGGAATAACCCCTCCCAAGATATTCGAATCCAAGCTACCAAATTCAATCAATGATCTGATTCAAATCGAAAAACACATCAAATTCCTGTATGATAAAGTTTCTCCATGTGTCGTAAATATTCGAATAGACGATTCCGAAGGAAGTGGTGTTGTTATATCCGAAGATGGTTTCATTTTAACAGCAGGTCATGTGATTCGTAGACCGAATAAAAATGCCCGAATAATATTTCCAGATGGGAAAACTGCTGAAGCTAAAACTTTAGGAATAAATGAAAAAATTGATAGCGGTATGCTTAAATTGAAGGGTGAAAAAAAATGGAAATTCGTTGAAATGGGTGATACCAATCTTGTGCACCCCGGTCAATGGGCCATGGCTCTTGGTCATCCTAACGGATACAAAGCAAATCGACCACCAGTAGTTCGAGTAGGACGGATTTTGACTTCTAAAAATACCGTTTTAGATTCAGATTGTGCCCTGGTAGGAGGGGATTCAGGTGGTCCACTATTTGATATGGCGGGGAAGGTTATTGGAATTCATAGTAGAATTGGGGATTCAGTTTCCAACAATTTTCACGTAGCAATCAATACTTACAAAGATACTTGGGATCGTTTGAAGGCAGGAGAACACTGGAATCTTGAAAAAGAAAATCGATTCGTTCGTAAACAAACCTTCCCCTATGCCGGGTTTTCGGTAATCAAAGGCACTAAAGGAATTCAAATTACAAAAATAGAAAAAGATTCTCCAGCAGAAAAAGCAAAACTTAAAGAAAATGACGTTATCCTAATGATCGAAGACGAAAACATAACAGCGATTTCTCAAATACGAAAATTTATTTTTGGTACCAAACCTGGTTCCGATCTTGCTTTTACGATTCAACGAGGAACAAAAGAAATATATTTGAGTGTTACCATCGGTAAAACTAATGAAAAGCCCAAAGGGTTTTAATTTATTGCTTTTTATTCAATTTTAATAATTTTTATTTTGATCGAAAGGGAAAAAAATGAAACGAAATAGTATTGGGGGACTTCTTCTTGGTCTCCTTGCACTTCTGTTTATAGACTCCAATCTCCATGCCCAATTTTATCGTTCTGAAAAATATGATGCCTATCTTAGAAATTCACCTTCCATCATAAAGATTTTGAAACCTCTTTCCCAAGCTTTATGTAAATCTACCGTTGAAATTGAACAGGATGGCAAAGTTATTTGTCTAGGAACAATCGTTAGTTCTGATGGTTATATCATTACTAAGGCAAGCGAATTGAGAAAAGAGCTTAAGGTCCGTCTCGCTGATAAACGGTCGCTTCCAGCTAAGGTAGTTGGTGAAGAATACGATTTTGACATCGCATTGTTAAAAGTCGATGCCCAGAATCTTCAACCTGTCACATTCGATGAAGGAAAAAATTTAGATGTAGGGAACTGGTTGATCTCCACTACTTCGATTTCTTCCGATAACCTAGCTGTTGGGGTACTCTCCGTTAAGAGTCGAAAAATGACCATGAACGATTATCCCCCTCCTAAAAGAACGGGGTACTTAGGTATCTTGTTTTCCCCTATGAGTAAAGAAGGGGGAGTAGCAATAAATGAAGTTTTCCCCAAAAGCGCAGCTGACAAAGCAGGTCTCAAAAAAGGGGATGTTATTTATGCAATTGGTGGACGACAAATAACCGGTGAAAAATCTCTTTTAATGGCATTGCTCCATTACCGAATCGGTGAAGAAATTCCTGTCGAATTTCTTCGTGATGATGAAGAAATGAGTGTTGTTGTTACTCTTGCGCCCAAAACCAACGAGATGAAATCGAACGATGATCGAGCACTATTTCAAAACGGCTTTCACAAAGATTTGAGTAACGTCAATATCGGTTTCCCAGTCGCCTTCCAGCACGATACAAATTTACGGGCTAAACAGATTGGTGGCCCGATTATCAATCTTGCTGGAAAAGTGGTAGGGATTAATATTTCCAGTGCTGGACGAGTTGATAGCTATGCCATTCCTTCTGAAGAAATATTGAAACTATTGCCAAAATTAAAATCTGGAAAGTTGCTTCCTCAAAAGTATACTTTGAAAGATTCGAAGAAAGTCAAAAAATTGAAAGAAGATCGTCCTGTTTCTGCGCAAAAATAGATTAAGTAATTATTCCCATTACTAATTGCTATCAAAAGACTTACTTTTTAGTTTGAAAAAG
>JAKBAI010000347.1 GCA_021809185.1 Planctomycetota bacterium | reverse complement strand
GTAAGTGACGCCATTTATGGGGAATGCGATCGGTATGTTTCCCGAGAACGATTGGAATCGATGCTTGATCATGAATATCAGCTCAATCTGGAACGGTTGACGGGTAACCGGGGCGATAGTACTGCTTTTTTTGCTTTTGCTGATACCGTGAGTGCGCGGAATTTTCAAGGGACCAATGAGTGCCACGGTTGGATGGGGGTGCGATTTCAGGTTTTTCCTCGTGATCAGCCTTCTCAAATCACATTGCATGTACGGATGTTGGATAAAGATAACCTATTACAACAAGAGGCATTAGGGATTGTTGGTGTTAATCTACTCTATGGTGCTTTCTTTTTGCATCATGAACCAGAATTATTATTAGAATCTTTGGAAGACAATTTAATCAAAGGACGAATTGAAATCGACTTAGTCGAGTTTTCGGGGATCGGTTTTCGACAGGTAGATAATCGATTGATGAGTTTGAAGTTGGTCGAGCAGGGGTTGAGCGGTGCAGCGATGTTTGACGCGGCAACGGGGCACGTTCTGCAACCTTCTGCTGTATTTCATAAAAAGCCGGTATTAGTGGAGAGGGGCAGTTTTCGACCCGTAACGTATGTCAATTTAGATATGTTGCGAGCTGCGAAGCAGAAATTCGCTCAAGATCTCCCCGAAGAAGATCGCGAACAGATAGTCTCCGTCGCAGAAATTACGATGCGGAATTTGCTTTCAGGCGAGGCATTGAATCATCGCGATTTCCTGGCCCGAGCTGATATGTTAGCTGCGTGCGGCATGATTGTTCTGATTTCTGATTTTTCTGAATACTACCGATTGGCTTCATATCTAAATCAGTGCACCAAAAAGCGGATAGCGTTGACAATGGGGGCAGGAAGTTTAATTGAGTTGTTCAATACTAAATATTATGTCGATCTGGATGGCGGTATTCTCGAATCGTTTGGTAGACTCTTTAAAAATGATCTGCGGCTGTACATTTATCCTTATATGAATCCAAAATCAGGAGTATTGGAGACCATCGATAATATTCCGATTCCACAAGAATTACGTAAATTGTACGATTTTCTAGTCGTGCAGAATTCGCTGGTGCAGCTCGACAATCATAACTCCGAATATTTGTCGATTTTCTCACGGGATGTGTTAAAGAAAATCGAAAGTGGTGACGCTTCCTGGGAAGCTGCTCTGCCGCCTCAGGTCGCGGAGATTATCAAAAATCGAAACCTGTACTCGTCCCGGCATCGATAATCGATAAGTTTATTCTCTAGAACAAGTGGTAGAAAAGGAACGTTCTTTAACTCCTCCAAAGTTGAGCTAAATATGTCTACTAGGAAGATTTGCAAGCATCTTAAACGTTCCTCCCTTTAAAGCGAATCGATAAGTTGCTTGTGGGGGTAAGTGCTTGTGGGGGTAAGGAACGCTATTATTAACACTATTATTGGAGAATGAATATTTCTTGGCAAACATGCTTTCCGAGAGTTATTGATTGCCTTTAATTCAAGATAGTTGATGAAATCATTTTTATTCCAATTGCTTTGTCTGACTGTATTTACGGTGACACTATTTCTAAGCGCTTTGCTGCTTTTTTGCTTGCAACCGATGATTGGCAGACAATTGCTTCCATTCTGGGGCGGATCCCCCATGGTTTGGAATACCTGTTTGCTTTTTTTTCAATGGATGCTTTTGTTAGGTTATCTCCATGCCTATTGCCTTTCGAAGTGGCTTAAATTTCCCCTCCAGGTTATTTTGCAAATTCTTCTATTTTTGATAAGCATTTTGTTTTTACCAATACTGGTGCAAGAAGAGGGTGCCAAGATTTATGATATTCCGGTGTTATCTTTGTTCTGGCAGTTATGGATAATGGCCGCGATCCCGTTTTTTACGTTAGCGAGTTCAGCGCCTTTGTTGCAAAGTTGGTTTAGGCGAACAGGCCACCCAACGGCTTCGGATCCTTATTTTTTATACGCAGCGAGTAATGTTGGCAGTTTGACTGCCTTGTTGATTTATCCTTTCTGGATCGAGCCGTACTGGGGTCTGCAAAGACAGGCGAAGTTTTGGGCGTACGGATTCGCTTTGCTTCCCATTGGCTGGATTATTTGTGCATTGTTTGCCAGAAAAGGGACAATACAAACGAAAAGCACCGAGCATTTAGAGAAGAGGTTAGAGACGGAATCCGTGCAGCAAGATTCCGAAGTTCTTGGCAAACCGCTACCATCGAGTCAAGAACTTCCAACCAAAGAAGCGGAAAGATTCGTTGACACCTTCCTTGATAATTCCCTGGTTGTGCAGAAAGCAAAATCTGAAGAGACGATCGAGAAAGAAAATGCAACGGCTGTTACCCCTGTTTCAGAGACAAAAGAAACAATAGCTGGATCGCTTAAGTTTCGATCGATTGGGATGCAGAGAACCATTTGGATCATCTTAGCGCTAATTCCTTCCGCGCTGCTCAATTCCGTGACTCAGTTGATAACCACCGATATTACTCCGATTCCTCTATTGTGGATCATCCCTCTTGCTCTTTATCTGTTGACTTTCATTATCGCTTTTAGCCGGTGGGTGCGCATTCCTATTTATGCTGTCAATCGTTTACCCGCTTTGCTCTTATTGGCTTTTACGCTAATTACTTTATTACAAGCAAGTGATCCGATCGAAGTGGTACTATCGATTCATCTAGGGATATTCTTTTTTGCAGCATTGATCTGCCACCGTTTACTAGCGATTAGCCGACCAGAAGCGAGTCAATTAACGCAATATTATTTGTATATGTCTTTTGGTGGTGCTCTGGGCGGGATTTTCAGTGCTTTGCTAGCCCCTTTGATCTTTCGTCATCTTGGACTAGTCGAGTATCCGCTTTTATTACTGGTAACCGGGCTGTTTCGGACCGATGTACCGATTTGGCGAAGTAGACGAACTATATTCATTGCTCTGTTAATCGTCTTTCTTACATTTCTTATCGCTCATTATTCCTCGTCGATAAACTTTTTACTAGCCCCGCTCGAGGAACTGGCCAATCAGTTTGAGATTAAACCGGTGATGGTTCATCATGCTCTGATATTCGGTATCCCGCTAGTTAGTGTCTATTTTCTTATCAATCGTCCGGTTGCTTTTGTAATTGCTCTAGCGGGATTGTTGCTGATTGGGAGTCAGCTTGCAGGGCCGCTAGGTGAAAATCTGGTTCGCTATCGAAATACGATGGGGATTATCCGCGTAACGGTGCGCAATAAGGATAATGTCTATCAAATGGTTCATGGAAATACAATTCATGGCTTGCAGCGGAAAGGGTCGAATCGACCTCTGGGATATTACCACCCTTCTGGTCCGATCGGTTATCTGTTTCAACAGGTGATCAATAAAAAAAAGGGGAATCAAAAAATTGGGGCTATCGGTCTGGGGGTCGGTGCCTTAGCTGCTTATGCAAAAGAAAATCAGGACTGGACCTTTTTTGAGTTAGACGAAGCGGTTATTCAGCTCGCGCAGCAACCAGAATATTTTACTTATGTCCGTGATCAGAAAGCGAGACGGTTTGAGATACTTAAAGGGGATGCAAGGCAATTATTAAAACAGTCTCCCGACCATTCTTTCGATGTTCTCATTCTGGATGCTTTTTCGTCGGAAGCAATTCCCCTCCATTTGCTCACTCAAGAAGCAATCCACTTATATTTTCGCAAGCTGCGCAGCGACGGTCTTCTAATCGCCCATATCTCCAATCGATATTTCAATTTGGGACCGATTTTGGCAAAATTAGGAGAAACCGTTTCTCCACCACAAAAGTGGTGGGTTTCCGATGACCGTTCGTTATTACCTGAAGAACGAGAAGAGGGGAAATCCCCTTCGATCTGGGGTATTTATTTACCAGCAGATCGAGAT
>JAKBAI010000346.1 GCA_021809185.1 Planctomycetota bacterium | reverse complement strand
CATTATAGCTTGGAAGAATAAGCGAAGGTAATTTTCCACATTTCGGGATGAATCCAAAATTCATAAGGGCTATATAGAAGCCATCGTTAACAATGGTACCCGTATATCCATCAGGGGATTTTTTCTGGTCTCTAAAAATCGCTAGATCACAATCACCATATCTCTCTTTTTGAGCTTGGTCTTGATCAGATATTCCTTGATCGAGAAAATATCCATCTTTCCCATCGAAAGTTTTCAATTCTTTTATCTCGCCAATTTTGCCCGTTTTTGGTGCATAAAATCGTCTTAAGAGATCGAATCTCACTCTTTGTTTCGAAAAATCAAGTGCAAACAAAAGTTTATGGTTATAAACTGTATCTTTAGGAGGTTGAGGAGGATTTAATGGTAGTCCTGTAATGTCATCTGTACGCATCCCTTTAGGGGTAGTTTTTGTAACATCGATTATTCCCTTAAAAGTTTTAATTTGTTTACTGCGATTTTTCCATCCTTGAAAGATCTCTTCGATCTGTTTACGCATTTCCGGGGTGAGAATGTGCTCGACCGCTTTTTTCTTTTTGCGCGTTTGAGCTTCGAGTGCGGGAACGCTCAAATAACTGAGTAAAATCACGATGCTTACCAGGGAACTAAGCCCGATTCGAAAGCGGTTTGCAGATATTAATATTGTTGCTCGATTCATTTTTTTCTCTCTTCTAATATTGAATCCTTTTTACATTTCTCTTACGTTGAACTAAACTTCTACACTGGAATGCATCTACCTTCAACACATGCTAATGATAATTACCGAAGACCACCAAAGACTCAGAATGGGCAAAATTTCCTCTTTGGTCTTCTGAAATAACTTTAGTGATACCTCTAGCATCAATTTCAACATCTCATTGCGGAGTTATCATTCCCGAAATTGAACGCCAATCATTTTGGCCTATTTCAAAAAATTGATGAAAAAAAATAAAAATGGGAGAACAAGCAAATAGGTTTTGAGACTGTCCCTTTAGAAGTGGTCTATCGCCGTCTCCGCTTGAATGAAACTTTTAACTATCTTTCACTCTCCGGGTTTCAAAGTTCCAGGAGGACTGGCATTCTTGCTTGTTCCTAACTTTTTACTCGGAGATTGAACATTACCCCCGCTTTGATAAATCGAATAAAATGAAATGTCTCACCTTGTCACATTTGGGACAATCTCTTTATGCCCTCGAAGTTAATCTGGCCATTCGATGACCTCGCCCCCTGCGCGGGTAGCCAAATCGCCTAAGATCGATACCGCATTATAGCTTAGAAAGTGCACCGAACCATCAGCAAACGTAAAGTTCGCACCTCCCGGATGAAGACTCCAATAGTGATAGACATCACAGGGGTTTGATAACTTGCCTGGACCAAACTGAAAGGGTCCATATCCACAACCAAGCGTAAACGGATCCGTAGGATCGGTCACCTCTTCTGCTCCTAAAAATGTACCCACACTCCCCAGAGTATGAATCCCACTGAGGGAAGCATACCACGCGGGAGTAGAATTAATCGGAGCTGGTCGTTCACCCACTAAAAGGGTGTTGCTAGTTCCATCGAGAATGGCATTGAATGAGATTTGCGATCGTTGAAAAATAATACCATTATTTTCCACCCAATCAACCCCTTCGTTTCCTACATAATCGGTAAGACCATATTTTTTCCCATTATTTCTTGCTTGGAAAGGATACAGTGAAACTGGGTTAGAAGGGCAACGATAAAGAGGGATTACCAAAGCCAGATCGCGATGGGGAATTGGGTAGTTATACTGTTTTTGCCGTTGATAATCTTCAAGAGCATATTGCCATTCGGTTTCGCGTTCGATGTAGGGTAAGATCCGTACCATCCAGGTCATGAGCGGAGTGGGGGAATCATCATCATCATTGCTAGCCCCTTTAGGGAAATAGCCGTAATCATTGGCATACTGATGCAATGCCAAGCCGAGCTGTCGCAAATGACTTTGGCAGGAGGCTCGATTCGCTGCTTCGCGTACTTTCTGCACCGCGGGTAATAGTATAGCAATCAATATCCCAATAATAGCGATTGCTACTAACATTTCAACCAGCGTAAAACCCTTCTTATTTTTCTGAAAGCGAGTAATTGTTGTGGCCATGATTAGAGATCCAAGAGTTTATCAATACCAAATACCTATTTAATTTTTTCAGCTAAAATCGGTTCGATTGTTTTCCAAGAGAAAGACAAATCTGTCCTGAATTGCCTTAAATGAAATTTGATCTCTTGGAAAACAAATTATATAATTTTACATTACCTAGAATTAGAAATTGATTCAAAGAAGGTCAAGCTTTTTACAAATTCGCAAGGTTTTGACAGAATTGTAAAACTATTGGTATTCGCTAGCCAAAACTAAATTCATGCTTCTCTGACTCAATTTCTTAATTAGTAATTTTTTCAACTACGACCCTCCTAGATTCGTGCAAGTATTTAGAGGCGTCGCGCGAAGACGTACAGTCGGTCCAGGCCCTGTAGCAGGAAAAGTTCCTGTTGTGACCGCTATTGGGCTAAGAGGACAATCAAGATTTATGAAAGTTGCCGAATATAAAACCGCAGTACCAATATTCTTAAATCCTGAACCACATAAATTACTCGTATTTGCATTGGCTAACGCTTGCGAAAGATTTATAACACCAAATGAATCTTTTAGAAATAGTGGTTTCCCGCCGAAGAGAGGTTGCCACATTTCAGTCTCGATGCAAGCGCAAATATTACATTTTGGTGGTGGTGCAATCACTTGTGCTCTTAGTTTCGAATGGAGAAACCCCAAGCACATCATCAAGAGACAACTAGCAACCCACGAAATTTTTTTGTGTTTAAGAAATAACATACACATTTTCATTTGAGATCCTTTACTTTAGATTGAGTTTTTTGGTTTAGAAACGTTTTCGCAACCAAAATATTATTACACAAGTGCCAGCAATACCAATTCCCAAATAATACCAAAAATAACTACCTTGTTTTGCCAGGATATTCCCTTCTTTATCGGCATGGAGCCACTCCCCTTTTTCGTCAATTTTGTAGTACGTACATAGATTATCATCTGGATTAGTACCTGGATTTGTGTGAAAATATTCAGGGGGAATATCCTTTACTAACATCCCTGGTTGCGGGTCAATTTTAAATTGATCTGAAGGAATCGGTACATTCATCTCTTCCTCTTTTATGGAATATATGTAGGATAGTGATATATGTAGATTCTTATCTCCTTCATAATAATCGACACGCCATTGTTTTACAATCGCTGGTGAACTACTTTCATTCAAAGATAAGAATTGAGTATCCGATGCTAACTTCGTTAAAGCAGTAATCTGATATCTTAACACGAGATATTGCAGCGCTGGGTCGACCCAGTATTCTTCATAGTTGCTATCAAAAATCTGATCCTTGGAAAAATAATGTCTTAAAATGATCACATGATGATTGTTCCAATCGGTTTCGCCAATAATTCGATATTCATCAACATTATAGTTTGGAAAAATAAGCGAAGGTAATTTTCCAAATTTCGGGATGAATCCAAAATTCATAAGTACCATGTAGAAGCCATCGTTAACAATAGTACCCGTATATCCGTTAGGGGATTTTTTCTGGTCTCTCAAAATCGCTAGATCACAATCACCAAATCTCTCTTTTCGAGCTTGGTCTTGATCAGATATTCCTTGATCGAGAAAATATCCATCTTTCCCATCGAAAGTTTGCAACTCTTTCAGCTCGCTTATTTTGCTCGTTTCTGGTTGAAAAAATTGACTTAAGAGATCGAATCTCACTCTTTGTTTCGAAAAATCAAGTGCAAACAAAAGTTTATCATTACAAACTGTGTCCTTGGGAGGTTGAGGAGGATTTAATGGTAGTCCTGTAATGTCATCTGTAACCATC
>JAKBAI010000345.1 GCA_021809185.1 Planctomycetota bacterium | reverse complement strand
CTAGCGCGAACAACAACTTTTGCCGCCTGTGATACCATCATGAGCTTGAATCATCACTGGTTTTCGACTATTTTTGGAGTTATCTTCTGGGCCGATTCAATTAGAGCTTCGATGTCATTCATGGTGTTACTGGTATTGATTTTACAATATTTTGGTTATCTTCAAAAGATCATAACCCGCGAACATTTTCATGATCTTGGTAAATTGATGTTCGGGTTTACCATCTTCTGGGCTTATGTCTCCTTTTCACAGTACTTTTTATATTGGTATGGAAATCAGCCTGAGGAAACGAAATTTTTTATTGATCGGCGTTATATGGTCAATCCTCTCGATTCTGAATCGATATTAATCCCATCGAGCTGGTATTCCCTCTCGATCTTATTACCGATTGGATATTTTGTTGTACCATTTCTTTTATTATTGCGACGCAGTGCGAAACGCAATCCTCGAATCCTTGGCTTTACCGCTTTCTGGATTCTCTGTTTTCAATTCTATCATCTGTTCTGGGAAATATTACCGGAGGCCGGAAAGAAATCGGTGGAAGCTTTACCCGAATCGGGGGCAGAATTCAATTGGGTGATTTTACCAACGATTTTTCTTTTTATCAGTTTGTTTGGCTACCGCATAACTGGTTGCTTGCACCATGCCTCGATGATATGTTTGCATGATCCCAGATTATACGAGTCGCTTCATCATGAAGTGGATGAATTTGGCGATGGCTTAAAACCTCTGCCGATAACCGGGTATGCCATGGCAACGAGTAATTCAGAGGGAGGGAGAGTATGAGCGACTCAGAAAATCCAACAAAAACTGAAGCAAATGATTTAGAAACTATCCTGAAAATTGAACCATCACCAGCTACACCATGGGGAACGATTTTTGTATCGTTATTCTTCATGCTTTCTTTTGCATTTGTTGTCATCATAGTAGATGCCGAACTAAAAAAGCTTCAGCCCGGCAGTGATCATCAGCAAAAACTGCAAAAATTGACAGAATTACAGAACTCCGAAGCAGAACTATTGAATCGTTATCGATTTGATGAACCTCGAAAAAGTTATCAGATTCCGATAGCTGAAGCGATGGATCATGTCTACGCAGAAATGCAGAAACAAGCGAAGAAGAAACAGGGATTACAGATACCAAAAGCTACTCTAGTAAAATAAAAAGGCAAAATCAACAATTTAAAGTTGGAATTGTAATGAGATTAAAATCTAACCTGATTTGAAAATAGAAAACAAGCCTTGAAACTCAAATAGGGAGTTGGGGATCAACTCTTCAAGCTCGAGTAAAATAGACATGAATTTCTTCCTGTGGATGAATGCTACAACGATCGTATATATTCTGATCGGTCTCTCGATGATCACTTTTTTTGGGTTGGTGATCATGGCGTTGACTTGGAGTTTAAAGAGTGGCCAATTCGAGAATTTTGAACGATCTGCTCAGGCGATCTTCGATCCAGATGAGCCGATAGGAATTGTAACCGATTCGTTCCCTAACAAAGAATTGAAGGAACGGTAATCACGGTAGATGTTAAGATCAAGGATAGAATTCTGTATATAAAATATGGATCCTAAAGGTCACAAGAAGTTTAGCACAGGACTAGATAAAAGAGTTGTCAAGGAATTATCCCGAACGAACTGTTGAAAAAAGATTGGCCGAAGTGCTCGATCAAAGACGAGAAAAGATATGTCGAAAAAAAGCATGAATAATCTGTTATCGTATGATGAACGACAGCAATACGCGCTGGAACGATCGCGGATCGATGCCTCGTGCCGATTACCTGTTTTATTATTTTTTATAGCATCGGTATTCTGGTTGATCCTGGGATCGATTCTAGCGATCCTGGCTTCAATTAAAATGCACAATCCGGAATGGTTATTTCCTAATGTGTCTTGGTTGACATTCGGTCGTGTTCGTGCAGGACATTTATCGATCATGTCATATGGCTGGGCCTCTTCTGCAGGGATCGGGACTGCTATCTGGTTGATGTGTCGCCTATCGCGAGCAGAAATGATCTATCCGCGTTTACTGATTGTTGCAGCAATAAGTTGGAATTTTGGGATTCTAATCGGATTGATCGGCATTTTGGCCGGTTATGGCCGGAGCGTGGAATGGCTCGATTTCCCGCCTATCGCTCCGCCTTTTTTGACGGTGGCACTAGCGATCGTAGCTGCGTGGACCGTTGCTGTATTTCGCAATCGCCGCGAGAAACATGTCTATGTCAGTCAATGGTATCTTTTTGCCGCAATGTTCTGGATGCCATGGTTGTATACGGTTTCCAATTTGATGATCCATTATCTACCTGCGAAGGGGGTAATTCAATCTTCGGTCAATTGGTGGTATGCTCATAATGTGTTGGGGCTTTGGCTGACACCGATCGGTCTAGGAACTGCGTATTATCTTATTCCTAAAGTGATTGGCCGTCCGATCTATAGTTACTATTTGAGTATATTAGGATTCTGGGCACTAGCACTGTTTTACAGTTGGGCGGGAATGCATCATCTCATTGGGGGGCCGATCCCAGCTTGGATGGCCACGGCCTCGGTAGTTGGTTCAATGATGATGTTTATACCGGTCATGGCTGTTGCTCTTAATCATCATATGACTATGTATGGCAATTTCCGGCATTTGCGTTATAGTCCTACTCTGCGCTTTGTCGTTTTTGGTGCTGTCAGCTATACGGCAGTTAGTTTTCAAGGTTCGATTGAAGCTCTGAAATCCTTCAATGAGGTCGTTCATTTTACTCATTATACCGTTGCGCACGCTCATTTAGGAGTTTATGGCTTTTTCACGATGATGATGTTTGGTGCTATGTATTACATAGTACCGCGATTAACAGGTTGGGAATGGGGTTCCTCTTTGCTGATTCGTCTACATTTCTGGTTCTGTGCCCTAGGAATCCTTATTTATTTTATCGGTTTGAGTATTGGTGGATGGATCCAGGGAATGGAACTGAATAATCCGAATATCCCGTTTATCAATATAGTCAAAAAAACTGTTCCTTATCTTATTAGTCGATCGGTCAGTGGAAGTTTAATGAGTCTAGGTCATGTAATTTTTACGGTTCTGTTTATTCAAAATATCTTTCGGCTTAGTCCTCGTCGAGTTGGCCCTGCTTACTTTATCGAAAAAAAAGATATTCTGGTCAACGTTCCGGTCTCCCCTTTGGGGTCGTCTTGAAAGAGATAGCAAACATTGAAGTATATATATCCATCCTGTTCGATTGCTTCAGCTGGCTTAAATAAATGAAGGATGGTTGATTAACTAGAAAATCTGTGAAGAATATTCAGATGGAGTTTAATGAAGTATGGATCGAGGTATGATCATTTTCATGGGGGCACTATTAACCTTCGCTTCGTCGTGGTTAGGGTTAGTTCTCATTCCACAAGTGGAATTGACGAAAGAAAATCCCCATGTAATTGATGAAGTAACCAGTGAGGTCTATCCACGGCCATTATCTGCCTTAGAAGAGCAGGGACGAAAAGTCTATATGGCCAATGGCTGCATTTATTGCCATAGCCAGTATGTCCGCTCGGAAAAAATGGGGAATAATTCAGATATTCTTCGTAATTGGGGGGGGCCTTATAATCGCCGTACCGTTTCTCTCGACTATATTTATGATCAGCCGATCTTACTTGGGACCATGCGAACTGGTCCCGATTTATCGAATGTTGGCGCACGCTGGAGTGATGATTGGCAATATAAACATCTGTTCAATCCACGCATGATGGTACCAGAATCGATCATGCCACCATTTCGATTTCTGTTTGAAAAACGCAAACGCCTAGGGCAAGGGAGCCGAGATGCTATTGTTCTTAGTGGACGGTTTGCACTGCCATCAGATCAAGAGCTAACTCCAACGGAAGATGGGAAAGCTTTAATTGCCTATTT
>JAKBAI010000093.1 GCA_021809185.1 Planctomycetota bacterium | reverse complement strand
CTGCCCCCGATGATTCCCAAGTAACCGTTCTAGATTTCGACCATGCTACGGCAAGTGGGAACGGTTTACCCACTCCAGCGAGTCCCTTATCAAGTTCCGACCCGATCCATGCCGATCGTGCCATTTGGCAACAAAATCATGTTCAGGTTTTTATTAATGATGTTTTCTGGACTTCTGTGGAGCTTACAAATCAAAAATCAAAGTTTCTCACCAGCAAAAAGTATCTGGTTATCAAGGTAGTTATCAAAAATAAACGGTTACGCGATAGTTTACCTCTAAGTGATTGGGCCACTTCGATGAGAAATCCATCAAATTCCAGGAGCATTGAATTAACGAATGATACAAAGCAAATTTATCCCGAAGAACATTTTGAAGGAGAATGGAAACTTAGCCAAAAAAATAAATCGATTGAGGTTCTGCCTCCAACGAAAATGGTTGAACTCACGTTTGTATTTGATCTACCCGATGGAAATCCTCGCAATTTGAATTTGAAATTGTCTGGAAATGCAGTAGGGGGAACGGAACCGATTAGGTTCTGGATCCCCGGTTCCATGATTGTTAGACGTTAGGGGGAGTTTATGTTCAAGAAGACCATGAATCGAAATCTCAGAATTAGATCTATAAGTAGATTTCAATACCGATTAGGGTTTTCACTCATCGAATTACTCGTAGTGATAGCTATTATTGCGATGCTTATTGGTTTGTTGTTACCAGCAGTTCAAAAAACACGCGAAGCTGCGGCACGTGCGAGTTGTCTCAATAATCTCAAGCAAATTGGTCTTTGTATGCACCAATATCATAACGCAACTGGGGCGTTACCCCCGTTTAACTTGAATGTTGGGGCCAATCTGGGGCCGATTATGCAAAATCCAGGTCCGACTTGGGCCGTTTTGATTCTCCCTTATATGGAGCAGAATAATCTTTATAATTACTGGGATTTAACGAAAACCTATTATGATCAAATCCCTGCTGCCCGTGAAGCTTCGCTTAAAATTATGTTTTGTCCTACTCGTCGCTCGGAAAAGACTTTCCCGCAACTGAGTATCCAGGGGGATACACCAACGGGCTTGAATCCTCCCAACAATTTTCCAGGTGCTCTAGGGGATTATGCGGTGGTGCTTGATTCTTCTGCACATACTGCCCCTATGAAAGGTTGCCGTGAAGCGGATGGGACATTTCAATCGGGGGTATCTAATTCGTTTAATTCTTTTACCGATGGGTTGAGTACTACTCTTTTAGTAGGTGAAAAACAGGTGCCCATTACTGGATTTGGAAAAACATCTCTCGATGGTTCGATTTTCAATTCGGATTATGTTGAAGCTAGTGGTCGACCTGTTGGGGCAAGTTCTTTACCCACGAATAATCCTTACGCGGTCTTAGCGGTGTTTGGTAGTCTTCATCCAGGTCTCGTCCAGTTTTGTTTTGCCGATGGTCATGTTCAAGCGATTCCCATTTCCATTAATCCAAGCACCTACCAGGCTCTGGGAACTCGACATGGTGGCGAAGTTATTCCGGATTTTTGATCCATTTAAGGCAATAAATTTTTAGTTGTCTACGTCTATTTGAAAAATAATTAGAAATCGCTTAACTTTAACCTCTGTGGTAATCGTTGTTGATTTTATTTAACGTTCGCTCCTTCAAAAACTATTATTGATTCAGAAATTGACTATGAAATATTCCCTAATTCTGTTCTTATCGAGTTTATTTTTACTCCTAAAATCTTATTGTTGTTTTGGCCAAGATATGCCACTGCATGAGATTATTCCTCAAACGGGTTGGTGGAGTGAGATGAAGCAGAGCGATAACGTGATCTCTACCGAAGGTCTTACGACGCTCAAATTAAGATTTTCCAAAGTACCTTTTCAATATGATATTCACTTGAGTGATCACTCGATTTGGTTAAAACGCGGGGACGAAAAACCAATTAAATTAGAGCTTGGTATACCAGAACCTGCGGGGCTAGTTGCTATCCACCACGAAGGGACGATGATGATTGGGGATGCCAGTAGCAAATATTTATGGGCATTTCGTATTAATCAAGATGGTTCTCTCGTCAATCCCGAAAAATATGCAACTCTACGTCTTCCAGGTCGATTATTACGCTCAGATGTGTCGGTTTTGCTGACTGATAACCGTGATCGGACTTATGCCGCAACCCCTTATGGGATTCAAATCTATGACCCAACGGGCAGGATGTGTGGTGTTTTAACTTTACCTTTAAAAGCGATAGTTACTTCGATGAGTTGGGGGGGAGAAGAAGGGGATCAATTGCAAATCGTCCAAGGGGGTAAAAGGTTTTCTCGTCCCATGTTGGCTAAACGTCCGGGGCAGAATCAAAAGAAAAAATGAAGCGGATGGTCTCTTAGGTCTTTTTTGTTCATCGTATTCGATAACGATTTTGCAGTGGGAAGCGAAAAAATCTTTCCACTCTTTGTGTATTTCTATTTAGGTTCGTGCTTCAATTATTTGCATATCAAAGAGCTGATTTTCGTAGCTTTTAATTTTCGGTAATTTTTCATATTTTGATTGCATGAAATCAGAATTTTCTCCGTAAGAATCGCATCAAACTCAATTTAGGTTATTTAAGAAAATTCTATTTTCTTTTTATATTCTTTTGATTTTGTTCTATTCTTCTTTTAAGTAATTTGTACAACGTATTTAATCTTATCCATCGTAGGCATATTCAAATGTCTATAACGGATTTTAGGTAATCAGATTTAATATATTGGAGCTAATTTGGTTGTAGTAAGGATCCAGGGCATGATGTGCGATCACAATACTCCATAACATAGTATTATGTTGCATCATGACGAACCTAGAGAGGAAGGTAAAGGATCATGAAAATTAGAACTCGGCCCGGTTTCACACTAATTGAAATGCTAACGGTTATCGCAATCATTGCTATGCTAATAGGGATGCTTTTACCAGCGGTGCAAAAAGCGAGGGAATCCGCAAATCGTGCGAGCTGTCTCAACAATGAAAAACAACTAGTGTTATCGATGCACATGTTTCATAATGACCATAATCGGTTACCCCATTTGCATATTATGGTTTGTTCACCGGAACCAGATCTCCCTGCTTATCCTGGAGCTACCTGGGCGGTTCAATTATTGCCCTATATCGAGCAAAATAATCTGTATTCGCAGTGGGATTTAACCCTCGACTATTACAAGCAAAAAGCACTAGCTCGTGAAAATCCTCTCAAAATCATGCTTTGCCCCTCACGCCGATCGACCCAAACTCCTCCCACTCTTAGTATTTCAGGGGATTACCCACTCGATGGTAATTCTACAACGAATACTCCAGGAACCCTTGGGGATTATGCCGTGGTAATCGATCGATCTGGGCATGTAGAATTAGACAAAACCTGATCAGTCCTTGATTCGTTTTTCCGGTCTGGAAAAACTTCAAGTTTTAATCAGATAACCGATGGGTTGAGCAATACGATATTAGTTGGCGAAAAGCAGGTTGCGATTGGTACTTTTGGAGTTGGTCCATTAGATTCTTCTATCTTTAATGGAGATAATATTGCGGCATATAGCCGATCTGCCGGCCAGCAATTTCCATTAACTACAGATCCCCATGTGGATTTACCAGTTTTTGGTAGTTTGCACTCTACCGTGGTTCATTTTGGCTTCGCCGATGGTCATGTACAAGGAATTCCGGTGACAACAAGCCCTGCAATTGTTGAGGCTCTTGCTACCCCGAATGGCGGAGAAGTAATTCCTAATTATTAATCGTGGCCATTTGAACATAGATCGACCGATTGTCGATTTTCTGTTCTTGAAACTAAAGATCGCCCCCGCTTTTTATTCATTAAATTCATCAAGCATTTTCATTATTTATAAAAGATTTCTGTTTTAAGTAATAGTCATGATCAGGTTGACATTTTAGCGAGTCCTTTTCTTATTTCTTATTGAGTTACCTATCAAGGGGTAAAATCGAGATCTAAATCCGTTATTCGAATGAAGCAAATAGCGCTAATACCGTTGGACAACAATCGTTTACCTTTCTGATTTTCTATAATTTGTTGTCAGCCTATCTGGCAAATTTCTTTAAAATATATATTTTTCTCTTCAATCCCCAAAATTACTCTCTCAAGGAATAATAATGATAAAACGTTTTTCATTGCTAATGGTGTGTTCGCTGGGTATGGTGATCTTTGCCACAGGTCAAGATTCAATACCCAAGAAGTCGAAAATAAAAGAAACTCAAACGAAAGCAAGCCAGTCGAAGGAAGATTACCCCAAAGGGGAAGTGTTGCATTTCACCTTTGAGAAGAGTAAAATCTTTCCAGGTACTTTTCGAGATTATTGGGTTTATGTGCCTAAGCAATATGATGGCAAAACTGCTTGCTGTGTCCATGTAAATCAAGATGGGATACAGTTCAACGCTCCCAAAGTATTCGATAAATTGATTGCAGAAAAACAGATCCCCGTTATGATTGGGGTTTTTGTCATGCATGGCCGGGTGAAGGCAAAAAGCGACAAAGCACTAGATCGCTTCAATCGCAGTTATGAATATGATGGTCTAGGGGATAGCTATGCGCGGTTTATTTTAGATGAGTTGCTTCCAGAAGTGGAGAAGAAAAAAACGACGGATGGTCGAGCAATTATTCTGTCGAAAAAAGGGCAAGATCGCAGCATAGGTGGGTCTAGTAGCGGTGCGATTTGCGCTTTCACCGCGGCTTGGGAACGGCCAGATGCCTTCCAAAGGGTCTTCAGTGCGATCGGGACTTATGTTGGTCTTCGCGGCGGCAACAATTATCCTACGTTGATTAGAAAAACAGAACCCAAACCATTGCGTATATTTTTACAAGATGGCAATCGCGATTTGAATATCTATGGTGGCGATTGGTGGATGGCCAATCAAGAGATGGAACGCGCATTGGTCTTTTCTGGCTATGAAGTTCAGCATGTTTGGGGTGAAGATGGGCACAGCAATAAACATGGAACTATCGTATTTCCCGAAGCAATGAAATTTCTCTGGAAAGATTATCCGAATCCGATCCAGAAAGGGAAAGGTTCTTCCCAATTACAACAGATATTGATTCCCGGTGAAGATTGGAAATTGGTTGCTGGAGGCTATCAGTTTACCGAAGGACCAGCGGTTAATAGCAAAGGGGAGGTCTATTTTAACGATATTCCTAAGAACAAAACCTATAAGATCGATCTAGAAGGAAAAGTAAGTGAGTTTCTCAATGATTCAAAACGAGGAAATGGTCAAGCATTTGGCCCCGATGGGAGATTGTATGTGGTAGCTACCGCGCAACCAAAAATCCTCGCGTATGATACAGAGGGGAAAGTGACAACGATCGCTGAAGGAATCTCCGGGAACGATATCGTAGTCGCTCACAATGGTAATATTTACGTGACCAACCCTGGTAATCCTTGCAAAATTTGGCTAATTACTCCAGCGGGGGAGAAAAAGGTTGTGGATTCGGGAGAAATTAAATACACAAACGGGATTGCGCTTTCTCCAGATCAATCTCTTCTCTATGTTGCCGATTATCAGTCTCATTGGGTCTATAGTTATCAGATCCAAAAGGATGGTACTCTTAAAGCGAAACAAAAATATTATCATCTGCATATGCCGGATAAGGCCGATAATAGCGGTGCTGATGGTATCCGAGTAGATACCGAAGGGCGTTTATATGTTTCTACGCACATGGGTGTCCAATTTTGTGATCAGGCAGGGCGGGTGAATGGAATTATTCCAACTCCCAATGGCAAGATTGCCAATCTTACTTTTGGTGGACCTAAATTTGATATTTTGTATGCTACGTGTGGCGATAAAGTGTATGCCCGTAAAGTGAAAGTCACTGGAGCGAATGCCTTCGCTAATCCGATCAAACCTAAGCCCCCCGGTTTATAAAATCGAGAAGTGAAAAGCAGTAATTTCTGCTATTGCGTAAAAGAATGCTTCTCGAATCAGCGCTATTGTTGAAATGCTGGCCATGAAAAAGGGAGAAAGTGTTTAGAACACTTTCTCCCTTTTTTTATAGTCAAAAATGATTCTTTGAATTACTACGGTTATGGATAGCGAAGCTGAGAATCAACCATCGATTTGGCAATTCCTTTTGCTTCATCGCGGACCGTTGAATCTTTATCCCCTTGGGCGCTAACCAGCGCGGTTTGAAATATAGAATCACGAATACCCAGGCTAGCTAATGAACGTAAACAGGTGGCACGGACACTTGGTGCAGGATCTTCCTGGATAGCTTTTAATAATGCATTGCGGACATATTCGGATTTACCATCTTTACGCCGAGCCAATTCTTCTGCCGATTCTTCTCGAACCGATGGGCGAATGGCCTTTGAAAGAGTCGTCAAAAGCTGTTCTTTTGCTGCATTTTCTGCTACAAAATGATCTTCATCAACAACAGTGATCGAATGAACGGGCATTACGAAGTTCATGTTTCCAGGAGACAAAGGCGGAAAGCTCGGCATAGCTGCGGGAGTTGTCGAATAATTCGAATTGGAAAACATCATCATATTTCCATTCCCTGGCATAACCGGGTTGATTGTCGTTTTTTGAGAAGAGACTACTGCCTGTCCCGGAGTACTGTTACTAGGATTCGCAGTTAAAGTTGGAGTCTCTATCTTATTACTGGGCGAAGTTTTGGCCGGATAACTAGACACAACCGTGGTAGAATTCGAAGTCGATTTAGTTGATTTCGATGAACTCCAGCGACTAAACAGCCCCGCCGATTTCGTTGAACTCTTATTCGAATTTGAGGTGTTAGCTAAATTGGAAGACGATGAAGTAGCACTACTACTTATTGAAGAAGTTGCTCCTCCATTCGATGAAGGAGTTGTCGAGTTTTTTGAATTATTGACAACCTTACCGATAGGGGGTAAATCCCCTGGTTTGGGAGTCGACAACGGTATCGATTGCTTATTATTGCTCGAATTATTATTGGCTATGGAATTATTCGCCGTTTTGCTTTGATTCCCTTTCTTCGGTGAAACGACAATCATCATTTCCCCGTTATCGATGGCTCGAACATGTAGTTCGGTATCCCCATTTGGACGCAGATGGGAAGAGATTACCATACATTTGCGATCTGGTTTGCCTTTTTGCTTAATAATAATGAATGCTTTTGCTGGAGTTTTCGCATTCGTGGTTGCATTAACGGAACTACTCGCCGTGCTTTTTGGCGATGCAGCATTGATATGATTTTGAATGCCAATCACAGGGGCTATACTCATCGCACCGGTGATTGCTGAAACAATAAATGTTCGAGATATTATTTTTCTCATATTTATTTGAACTCCCCCAATAAACTAAATTCAAATTCTCCAAACCTGGGCACGGTTTATAACCCTGGTCTTTGTATTTTGATCTCACGTAATTAATATCGGCAAACTGCATACGATCGATCAAGCAAGAAAATTAGAAAAAGTTTTTATAATAAGATAAATTAGATAAATCGTTAGGATCAAACAATTTTACCTGGTTCAACAGAACCTCTTATTTCGAGAAAACGATTGGATAATTGTATAACTACTGGGCAATCATTATTTGTCGAACTGTGTAATCTTCTCAAAAACTGAACTTCCCAAGCATCTATTTCAAGGATTTTTAAGGAAATGGTCGATGTAATAGCACAGAGTTAAAATAGATAAATGAGTATGATCGATGATTTCAACACCAAAAAGGGATCTAGCGAATGAGTGTGGTACAGCTACCGATTTCCATCCAATTAGGTTTTATGACGATTTTTCAAGAGAATAATACGACTCTCGGCGGCTATCTGGTAACCAATTCTTGGGGCCGACCAATTGAATTTCGCATGTCTTCAGGTGTGCAACCGAATCGAATGCATCAAATACTTTATGCAAATACTTTGCAAGAATATCTCCATGCCGATTTGATAGGAAAGGCTCTCCTTGATAAGTCGTCCTCTGCGGTTCATTTACTTTTTACCGATTCTTTGGGCACCTTATCGTTACGATCGAGGGTGAATTTTCCTGTCGTGGCAATTTGGGATGCGGGGGATAATCGTGGTCAAGAATTCGATAGGGTTACTTATAAACACTTATCTACTCCAGGTTTCAATCAGACCATGGTGATGGATCCGGGGTTTGCCGAGGAGGAAGATACTGTCCTAGCGATTCTGCAACGGTTAGATAAGGCCTTTGATTTAACGGAGCCATTTCAACGCATCCGAGAGGCAATGGGGGAAGCTCGCAAAATGGGAGTGGCAAATCGTGCTTAAAGCTTCCATCGTCATCGAGCCGGTGATCAACTAAATGGAACTCCTTTGAAAAGGTAGTTTCACAGGAAATTGCTCGCTTGGCGATTCGTTAAATTTGAAATTCACGACTCTAAAGTTATATACTTTCGATGCGAGTAACTTTTCAGCAATCAATTGTTTAATTACAAGATAGCAACGAAATCGAATGCACTGGTTTATCTGTGGATCGAAGTATGGAACAAGAAAATCTAATGACTTTACAAAACTCATCCAGTTTTCCCGAAACAGAGAAAAGCCAAATTCATGGAATCCGTGGATCGCTTGACTTAGTAGAGAGCGATCGGGACGATCAATCTGTGGTTCAAGAGGGAAATCTCCCAGAAAAATCCTTTTCAGAAATAATTGAACCTAGACTTGTTCTCGATTCTCCAAAAGTAGAGACGATCGCGTTGTTGGAAGAATCTTCGTTGGCTATCATTGATCCACCAAGCTGGAAAAATGAATTGATTCCCAAAATCCGAGAACCGCGGCTACTGAACGATTCGCCTTGGGTTCGATCGCCTGTCCCGCTCGAAATGAAAGTACAGGTAAGTGGGTGGAAGTTCCCTGTGCCAATCGTCGAAACCTTGCCTAAACCGATATTGAATCCGAAGGATAGTCCCGATGAGGAGGCGGTTATATCCGACAAAGAGCTGCCCGATGTATCGATTCCAAGTAATAAAATCAAAACGAGGATCCGTCCACGTCCGGCTTCCGATACGGTTCTGTTCAAAGATCGTTTACTTTATTTGCTTCAGCCGCCGTTAGATCATCTATTTGGAGATAAACAGATAGCGGTACCGTTCAAGCCTTTTCCGTATCAGCTCGAGGGAATTGCATTTTTGATGCCTCGGCATGGTGCTTTGTTAGCTGATGAAATGGGATTAGGAAAGACCGCGCAAGCCATTTTATCGATGCGGCTATTATTTCACTCCGGCATGATCAGTAGTGCATTGATTATATGTCCCAAGCCGCTCGTATTTAACTGGGTTCGCGAAATCCAATTATGGGCTCCCGATCTCCCATTTGAATTTTTTCAAGGAGATTTGGAAGAAAGAAGAAGAACTTGGTTCGTCTCCAATTGCCCCATGAAAATTATTAATTACGAAATGATTACGCGGGATGCCGAACTGCTTTCGGATCCGCGCATAGGAGTAGATCTAGTGGTTTTAGATGAGGCTCAGCGAATTAAAAACCGCACATCCAAAACTGCACAGATCGTCTGTTCACTCAAAAGAAGTCGAAGTTGGGCGATTACAGGTACGCCGATCGAGAATCGCCCAGAAGATCTGATCAATCTTTTTGCATTTATCGATCCAGGAAAAGTTCCAGAAGGAACCCCTCTTAAACAAATAGGAACTTTGACCAAAGATCATATTTTACGTCGAACCAAAGAGATGGTGCAAAACGATATGCCCCCGAAGTTGATACACGATATCCCGATCGAACTCTCTCCAGACCAGAAAATCTCCTACGAGTTAGCGGAGAAAGAGGGGGTGATACGGTTAAATGCCCTAGGGGATACGATAACAGTTCAGCATGTGTTTCAGCTTGTAATGAGACTCAAGCAGATTTGCAATTTCGATCCGGTAACTGGTGCAAGTTCTAAATTGGAACAGCTCGTTGCGGATATGGAAGAGGTGTCGGAAAATCAGCGCAAGGCGATTGTGTTTTCGCAATGGGTCGAACCTTTGGAAATGATTGATAAGGCACTTAAACCGTTTGGACCATTGCAATTTCATGGCAAAATTCCGCAACTCGAGAGGATCAAGATTCTCGATCAATTCAAATCGGATCCTAGTAAACATGTCATCTTAATGAGTTATGGAACGGGGAGTGTTGGGCTAAATCTGCAATTTTGCGATTACGTATTCCTTTTCGACCGCTGGTGGAATCCTGCGATCGAAGATCAGGCCATTAATCGCGCGCATCGCATTGGCCAAAAAAATCCGGTAACTGTAATTCGCTTTGTTGTGCATAATAGCATTGAGCAACGAATTGCTAACATTCTCGAAGCTAAAAGAAAATTGTTTCAGGAAGTATTGGAACAAGCGGGTTCCCCCGCTTCCATCGGCCTCTCCGAAAATGAAATTTTTAGCTTGTTCGATATACAGGCTCGGCCTCATAAAATCGCGGCTTGATTGTTGATTTGTAATGAATTGTTAATGGTCGAGCATATTCTGATCTGAACATAGGATAACTCGTTTTAAGATCTCCTTGGTCTGTTTTCTCCTCGGTTGGATCCAGTTTGAAATGAATATATGCCGCTTTCTATTAATATTCTGTGGGGAATGCTATTTTTTTGCTGAATTTATTAATTATTATTTTCCCGCAGAGTTCCCTGCGAGGTAGCCGGTACTCCATGCGATCTGAAAATTATAACCCCCTATGGGACCATCTAGATCGAGAATTTCCCCAGCGATGAATAATCCGGGTACGATTTTACTTTGCATTGTTTTGGAATCGACTTCTAAGAGAGATATACCGCCCGAAGTAACTTCCGCTTTTTCAAATCCCAGTGTCCCTAGAACACGAATTCGATGATGTTTAACGATCTGAACCCATTTTTCTCGCTCCAGTTTTGTCAGTCCAGCCGTTTTGCGATCGAGCGGTAGGTCAATTTGAGTCATAAGAGATTCGACTAAGCTCCTGGGGAGAACTTGAGAAAAAACGACTGCTAATAGTTTTCTCCCTTCTTGCGAGGTGAGCTTCTGAATGCGAGACTGGTACTCTTCGATACTTATCGATGGTAGATAATCTAATTCTATTTGCAATCGCTCTGGATTCGCATGGCGCGATATGGCTTTGCTAGCATCGAGGGCTGCTGGTCCACTTAGTCCAAAATGAGCAAAGAGCAGACTATTACGAGTTTTGTAAATCGCTTTTTGGTTTTCGAGTACTTGAAGTTGAATATGCGGAAGGGTAACTCCCCGCAAGGAAGCCAGAGAAGGGAGATCGACGCGAATTGGTACTAGAGCGGGGCGAGTGGGGACTATCGTGTGCCCCAATTTTTCTAGAAACTTATAGCCATCGCCATTCGTCCCGCAGCCAGGGTACGATTTTCCGCCAGTGGTCACAATTAACTGCCGTACGAAATAGCTCCTTTTTTTGGTTGATACGGTAAATCCATTTAGACAAGGTTGAATATCGGTAACCGCTTCTCCCAAGGCGATTTCAGCATCAGTTCGCCTGAGCCGATTGACCAAAGCTGCTAGAACATCGACGGCTCGGTCACTCACTGGAAATATTTTTCCTGTTTCTTCGACTTTGGTTAAAACTCCTTCCCCATGAAAAAATTGGATTGTATCTTGGATGGACCAGCTCGCCAGAGCGGAATGTAGAAATTGGCCATTTTTGCCATAGGCGGCAATCAAAGCTCGGTTATCGCAATTATGGGTGATATTACAGCGGGTACCACCAGACATCAAAATCTTGACACCTAACCTAGGATTTTTTTCCAAAAGAAGAACTTTTAATCCTCTTTCCGCGGCACGAATGCTGGCCATCAACCCAGCGGCACCACCTCCAATCACCATCAAGTCGTAATCGATTTTTTCTGCTTGCTTACTCGGTTCTTCTCGTATTTCCATAGTTGTTCTTCTATTGTGTTAAGATACAGTTATATTATGAATCCGAGCGGTTCTGGGAAATAAACAAAAACGGTTTATCTAAAATTGGCCGAATCGATCTCAGATTATTTTCAACTATCTGATTCTCTCTAGAAAATTGAAAGTCTAGCGGTGCGAATTCGATTAAATATTGAAATTTGAACTTCTTGAAGACTATCTTGAATAATTCAATCGGAACAATTTCGATTTTTGATTTAGAAGATTGGTCAAAATCCTGGAAGGAAGTATTTCATTTGATTCTTGGGTAAAAGTAAAAAAAGTATAGACAAAAAGTAAGGACAGGCAATAAGCCTGTCCAATTAGAACTCCGAAAAATCGGAGAGTCATCGATCGGTTTTGTTCTCACCCCGCTCGAAGCGGGGCTATGCCAATCATTATGGGACAGTCGCTAAGTGTTATTATTTTACCGGTGATGGATCAGTATCTTCCGCTTTGGCTGATACATCCGAATTTTTAAAGATGTTATTGATTAACGATTTATCTTCGATCGAAAAGTTAATCAGATATTGATTTTTTACAACCTCGCCGCTGTACTTTTCCGTAATCTTCTTAATGGATGGAACGGAATTTCCCTTGGTGGCCGACTTGTTCTTAGATGGCGTTTCTGGACCAAAAATCATGCCGATATAGTCATCGACGTAGTCCTTAAATGCTGCCATTGAATTTGCATCATTGCTCCGGCAATTCATCTGAATTCCCACTTTTGAAGAAGGGGAAAAATGGAAGGATACCGAAATATCTCGCCATTTTTTCAAGAAATCATCGATATGAGGAATAGTTGGGGTTTCGGTCACGATCGCTTTGGAAAACTCATCCCCTCGATTGGCTAAATAGACCCCAACAAGATCAGTGCTCATTTTTCCAATAGCGGGATTTTTGCTCAGCTTCTTTTGCTCCGTAAGCGATTTTTTCGCAACGATTTTTTCTATTTCTGCAAATGCCTCTTTCTCAATGCAACCGCTAATGATCAGCGTACGAGAATCTAAAATGTAGTAATATAGATAGATACTTTCTTTGGTTGCTTTTTTATCGATTAAAAGGGTGATTGCTTCTGGAAGCTTAAGTTGCCATAAAGTAAGATTGTCTTTTTTACATTCTTTTAATCCGGATTTACGAAAATCTTCCGCCCAAGCATATGGCTTAACGGTTTTAATCAGTAATCGTTTGTTGGCCCCTGCCGAAAGTGTATGTGGATGTTCTTTCTTTTCTTTATTGTAAGTGAGGGTAATTTGCAAAGGGCTGACAATCTGCTCGATATCTGTTAACTTAAAATTATCTTGATCGGGAAATTTAAAGAACTTCGTGTATTCGCTACCTAGCTGGCTAAACTGATTGATCATGGTTGCGAAATTTTTATTTTTGGCTAATTCTGCTGGTTTGATAAAAGCGAAACATTTATCTTCCTCGAATAAAGCGCGCATATCGATTTTAGAGGAATTGGTCGCTTCGGTTTCGGTTGAATTTACGACATTTACGGCGTTGAGCTGGTTCGAATCCGATTGTTGGGTTTGGGTGATCGATTTTTGCAGTGGGGGTGCGGCAAAGAGTTCCTTGCTTCGCATGGTACTGATACCGAGTCCCAAAAGTAATAATCCAAGAATCATCCATCCTTGCGATGGGCGATGGTCATGCACATTCATATTTTTCAACATCAAAACTCTCCAGGCGATTGAACCCCCTCTTATGCTAGGGGATATAGCAAATCCTTGCTTTCGATTGCTCGCTGGCAATTTTAAGCCGAGCTGAGCAAGTTCTTGTAGATAGGCATCGGTGCTGCCAAACCATTTGGCGGCAAAAAGATCTGTTTCTAATTCTTGTAATCTCTGTAATCTTCTTTGAATGAGGATTACCAACGGATGAAAAAGAAACAGAATACGGGAGATAAGCATTAGCAAATTCCAAGCGAAATGCCATCGTGAGATGTGACCCATTTCGTGCAGCAAGACGGCTTGGAGTTCGCTTTCGGTCCACTGAATCCATGTTTTTGGTAGTAAGATCACCGGTTGCCAATTACCAAACGTAGCGCCACATGAATGAGCTTCCGATTGGTAACAGCGAATTTCCCGGCGCAGGCTAAGCTGATTTCTGATCTGGGTTATCTGCGACAATAGGTATCGATCCTCTATCGGTTTTGCTTGGTCGAGTAGATGATATAGTCCTAAGATGGTCAAGATCAACCATAAAAACCCTATGGCGACAATTGAGCAGTACATCATCCCGATCCAGGGGTGCGAAGTCGTATCGAGCTGTGGTAAAAACGCAGCGGATTGAGAGCCGATCGATTGAACTCTACCCCAAAGTTGAATTAAATCGAGTCCAATGGATCCAGAAGTTTGTTCCGGCAAAGGCGTTGATCCCATATTCGATTCCCAGCGATTCCGCTCATTTTCCTGAGTGTTGGTGAATCGTTCACTTGAAGAATATCGATCATGAAATCGGGGAAATAATCGGTAATTGATCCCGTTCAGCGTATATAGCAATGGGAAAGAACAGATGAATAATACCCCAATTTGTAACAACCGCCGGGAACGCATGGGCGAGATCTTTTCTAAGCTAGCACTCAACAGATAAAGGAGCGCAGAAAATATCGTAATTTGAAAGCCGATGGTAATCAATGCGCTGGCAATATTATTCACGATTCTCCCCCTTCTGTTTTTCTTTTGCTTTCTTCTTTTCAATGATTTCTAGCAAAATCTCTTTCTCTTCAGCCGAGATCGTTTCTTGATCAAATAAACATCGAAGCAACGATTTCCTCGAACCAGAAAAGATCTTGCCGATCATATCCTTCAAGAGCACATGGGAAACTTCTTGATACGAGCGTTGGGCACGGTATTTGAATGGGCGCTCGGGGTTTAGTTGTTCGAGAAACTTTTTCTGCTCTAAGGCGCGAATTAAATTTGCAACTGTAACATATGTTAGTTCTCTCCCTTCCCGTTCTAGCAAATCCCGGGCTTCAAGCGCGGTCAATTCCTTATTTTGCCAGAATAGATGCATGACTTCTAATTCTCTTGCGGACAATTCCGTAGAAGTTGGTCTAGCCATCCTTCTCTCCTATCGATCAATTTCTGAACTCTCCAGCACCGAATGAAATTTGGTTTTCCAAATCTGAACTGGGTATAAACCTTTTTGACCACTCTGTCAAGCGGTATCGGACATAACTCGATCGATATTCGGATGACTCGTTTGAATTAAATTATTTTGAAATATTGGTACTCATTTTTGATAGGTAATGGCGGTTATGGGTTTAAGAATCAGGGGTAAAGAAGGGAATTATTCATAAAAAGAGGCTTTTTGATCACCTTTTCGAATGCTTCAGCACCTCGTCCAGATTATGAATGGTGATAAATTATTCGTAGTTAACGAGAGAAAATGGATCAAAGCCAAGGAAGGGGGATCAAATTGGATGCTAGAAGTGAAAAATATGTTACATTATTGGAAATAGACAATCAAAAATCTGGAGTATTACAGACTATGTTTGATTCGATCGAGTGTATGAATCAATTAATCCAAGCGGCTCATCCCAGTGGTGGTTGGGGCTATGCACCTAATCAACTTGGGCATCCAGAGCCAACGTCGATGGTACTTCTCGCATTATCTCAGCAAAAAGCCTTGTCGCCTCAATCGACCAAGGTTTTGGAAGAGGTGAAGAAACAAGGGATCGACTTTTTGTTGCAGCAGCTCCAAAAAGATGGCAGTTATCGAATCGAACGGGCACGCCCCCAAGCATTTTGGCCTACTGCGATTTCCCTTTTTGCAAGAACGGTCTTAGGAGATTCTCTACAATCGTTAAAGCCATCGATCGATTTCCTTCTGCAAACGCGCGGTCGGAAAGTAGAGAAAGATCCAGAAATCGATGAAATCATGGATATCGATATTCTTCGAGTCGGTTGGCCATGGGCGATGTCTAACTTTTCTTGGGTCGAACCGACTTCTTGGGCGGTGTTGGCTTTGAGAGCTACCGGAAATGGGAGTCATCCGCGTACACTCGAGGGGATACAACTATTACTAGATCGCGCCTTTGATGAAGGGGGAATCAATTACGGTAGTCGTAAAATCCTTGGTCGAATGACCGATCCTATCCCGATTCCTACGGCATTGATGTTGCTTGCCTTACAAGGATATTCACATCCGCGAATCCAGTCAGCTTTGCATTTTCTCATTGAAAATGCGAAAAAATCGACCGATCTCGAACACTTGGGTTGGTTGAAACAGGTGCTACAAGCGTACCGAGATACCCACCCCTTAGAAGAAGTTATCCAGCAAGTCGATGAACAGCTCTTAGCTGTCTATCTCGATCAGACCAAAGAGGGGCGGCCAATTCCAAATATTCGGCGAGCTTTTGTTTTGATGTCGTTCGCTAGTAATACGCAAGGAGCGTTCCGCCTTTCGGAGGAAGCTCGCCTTCCTATTCCTTGGGACTCGTTTCCGGAACGGCTTCCTGCGGAGTCGAATACCTCTGAGGATTCCAAATCGATTTTCGATAAAGTGAAATCGATCGGTCGTGGCATGATTGTTCGTGGTTTAGAGGTGATGCGTCAACTTCCGGTCTGTCCCAATGTAAGTATTGCCCGCGTAGACGAATATGATCAAACCTTGCTTCCTGCACTTCAGGAACAATTTAAACATTTCCGTGCTCATGTTCCTCTAGCTGGTAAGCGGGTGGTTCTCAAGCCGAATTTGGTCGAATGGAATCCAACTAAAGTGATCAATACCAATCCTCTTTTTGTCGAAGCGGTCATCGAATTGTGTAAAATGGAAGGGGCAGCGGAGATAATTGTTGCCGAAGGGCCTGGCCATTGGCGAAATGTCGAATTTCTGGTTCAAGAAAGTGGGCTTGGGGCAGTTCTCAAAAAACATAACATTCGTTTTGTGGATATTAACCATGATGAGCCGGTAAAATTATTGAACTTGGGACGATTTACAGGCCTTGAATATCTTTATATTGCGCAAACTGTCGTCCGTGCCGAAGTTGTTATATCTCTACCAAAGCTGAAAACGCATCACTGGGCCGGAGCAACTCTTTCCTTGAAAAATCTGTTTGGTATCATGTCGGGTATCTGTTATGGCTGGCCCAAAAACGAATTGCATTGGCGCGGGATCCCCTTCAGTATTGTCGATATTGCTTTAACGCAAACCCCTCATTTGGCAATTGTTGATGGTATTGTGGGTATGGATGGAGATGGCCCTCTAAACGGAAATGCCAGAAAAGCGAATTGTGTTATTATGGGGGCCGATCTCCCTGCGGTCGATGCCACCTGCTGCCGACTCATGGGGATCGATCCACTGCGCGTTCCCTATCTCGCTCTCGCGGCAGAAAAACGATTAGGAAGAATCAACGAAAACGAAATTAACCAGGTTGGTTTACCCATTGCTTCGCTAGCACAATCGTTTGAAATGCCACCAACGATCGAAAAAGCTCTGCTTCCAAAACCTGCTAAAGCGATCTGAATTTTTTAATGCAATTGGGTTGACACTTGGAACCGTTTCTAAAACGGTTCCTGTTGCTAGCAGATTGCTGGCAGATAGGTAGATGGGTTTATAGATTCTAGAATTTATTTCGCATTCGGTAAGAGTTTTTAGTTATCGACACAGTCTTCGATTGACGAGATTGCGACAATGTCTTTGCGAAATATCGTTACTTTTTTGCGATTCCTCTTGATCCCCGTTGTTAGACTCTCCGCAACATAATTTTCTCTCGTGGTATCGGTATCTCGGAGATCATGAAAATCGGCATTTTTGACGACAATGAATTGTTCTTCGATGGCGATAAGCGTTCCTAAACAGATAAATTGATCGTGGAGATCGATAACTATTTTTTGATGGAGATAATCTTGCATCAGAAAATACTTTTCCCTTTCTTTATCTGTTCCCTCTTTACCTTGTACTTTATCTTGTATTTTATCTTGCACTAGTTTCTAGTCTACGGAGCAATCAATTTATATTTCTAGTTTGGTTTGTTGTTGGGCGAATACATTTATCATTCTATTTTAGGGACGCTATTCGCATCCGAAGCAGAATGGTTAGATTTTAGTTCGGATTCAAGGTCTGGATGCTTTACTCCATTGAGCTTTGTCGAGCTGGTTTGGGTATGGGAATTATCTTGAGGAATATGGGCAGAGCTTTCAATCGATATTTGGTCGGCATGATTTGCGGAACCTATCGAAGCTGTTTCTTGAACGGCGTTGGAATTTTCTAGACCAGATTTTTCAGTAATTTGATTGGCATCCAGTACGTCTTTTTCTGCTATTTGAACTTTGGCTATCGACCTATTTTTAAATTCGGCAAGCCAAGCCGGTTCGGGGAGCATGAACGGTCTGAATTTTTCTGCGCGGGCCAGTTCTTCCGTAACCAGTAAGGCGCGATTGCGACCCAGCTTGCTAGCAGCAGGGGTATCGATGAGGATACTGGAATCGTTGGCCCCCATTTGAAAAAGAATACGCAAGGCGCATTCGCGCAGCCCTTGACGATCGATCGATCGATTTAGATTGGTAATCGTATCGCACCACATGATGAGATGAGTAGCGAAGCCGGGGCCTTCTCGAAGTAGATACGAAAATAATTCTGACGGAGAGGAGACTCGTTCCGCACCTCGTCTACTGTAGCCGCTATCTTCTTCTTTGCGTAAATCGCGAATTCTTTGTAACCCATGGATGAGGATGAAGCGGTGGGTTCTATCCATGCTCGTTCCTTTTTGCCGGGCCGATACTTCGTCCCATCTCGTTTGTAATGCAGCTCCTAATTTCGCTCTTTCGATGAAATGAATTCGATGCGGCAGCTGATCGGTGACTTTCTTGAGTGTGCCCCAGTTCGGATCATCCTCATTGGTCATATCCAGAATATCGATCTCTACTTTGTCTGGAGCAAATTGTGCTGCTAGACTCAAGATCGATGCACAGAATAGGGATAGGGCGGTTTCTTCTTCTTGACCGATCATTAATAAATTTTGACTGCTTTGC
>JAKBAI010000344.1 GCA_021809185.1 Planctomycetota bacterium | reverse complement strand
GTAGGTGAAGCGGGGCGACCCATGAACTGATACAAATTCCCCGCATCGAATAAATCTGATTTTGGTGCTCTGGCAAAATCGTCTCAGAAAATGTAGCGAGGAGGTCCGGATTGCTTGTTTGTAGTTGCAGAGCTTCTAAGCTATAATTTGGGCCGGGGCGTTCTATCGCGATGAGATGCGAAATAGAGGCATAGATGTCGCTTTTGAGGAATTGTTCCACCTCCATTTCGTTATTGATTTCCACCACCTTTATCTGTTTCAGATTCAGATAGTTACAACCTAGATGGAGGGAGGGGATGGTTGGAGCATCACTGATCAAATAAACGGGAATATGGAGTAAAGTAAAGATTTCTGCTAAAAAGAGAGCGCCGAGGGGCCCATCAGTTTCAGGCAAGGGAGAGGCAAAAGCGGGATCAGAAACGGGGATAACAAACCCAGTAACAATCGCGACTCCGCTGCAATTCAGAAAAGTGGATCGACTCGGAGACGATTCTTGACCCGATCCAGAATTCGTATCCGATGCGTGCGATTGACTCGAAAAGAAAGATTGAACCGCTTTCGCAAAATCATGGGGGGTGCGACTCAGAAGATTATCCGGTTGCCGGGCAAAGCCACGATTGCCAACATCCGTTTCGATCCAATTTTTAATTTGTTGCAAATGGGAAAGCAGAGTTGGAGAAATCATGAGTCAGTACTGCCTCTGTTATTTTGCATTTTATTGTCTCGATTTTCAGGAATCATTTTACGAGCAGTGTATGGAATTATTATTTTATATGGAATTATTACTTTGTATGGAATTATTGCTTTTGTCGATGGAGGAGATAGGCAAATCGACCAAGCCAATTTTTCGGCGGATTGGCTATCAGAGTAATCGGTTCTTGGCGGATAGGGTGCAGAAAAGTAAGTGAATGGGCATGGAGCGCGATACCGTGACCGAACGAAAAATTCGAACCGTATTTCTCATCGCCATAGATCGCATGCCCGCGCTGACTCATTTGCACACGCAACTGATGTTTACGCCCAGTATGGGGATGTAGTTCAACCCAACTAAGGCCCTGATGAGTTGCCTTGATCTGATACGCAGATATTGCCATTTTACTTTCAGGTGTTTCAATAGGAGAAATGGTAATCGGTCTTTGCTCTTTTTGCCAATCGGGGGGCGTTGATAGCCAATCATGGAGCGTTCCACATTCAGGTTTAAGAGTTCCTTCTATGATAGCCCAATAAATTTTAACAATGGAATGTTCTCGAAATTGCAGCGATAATCGCGCCGCTGACTTGCTGGTACGAGCAAAAAGCAGAACACCTGAAACAGGTTTATCGAGTCGATGAACCACCCCTAGAAATACTTCTCCCGGTTTATTGTATTTCTCTTTGATATAACTTTTCACTAAGCGATCGATTGTCTCTTCTCGACCGTTATAGTGAGTAGTTGGCCAACCGACTGGCTTATTGATCGCAATACAGTGATTATCTTCATACAGAATATCAAGAAAATCTTCGTATCGATTTCCCTCATGTTGATTACTCCCAGATCGATGGCTTTCTGACATAAACTACCCTCCTTTCTGGGCTTCATTCAATTCGTAATCGCAAATAGACTCTTTCTTGTTCACTCTTCAATCCTCATTCTTTATTCCTTATTCTCTCTCTTCACTCTTCACTACGGAATATTCAGGATGCGTTTGCATAAAGGAAGATCGAACAGAGATCTTTTACTTCGAAACAATTTCGAAAATGATCAGTTTAGATAGCACATCTTAGATAGTACATCGCGGAATCCAGGTACGATAGCATTCACTCGAATCGAATGAATACTTATTCTCCAGTTCGATATTTAACTCTATTTATGAATGCCGATATTTATCTTAATATTTTATATCGATATTCAAGAGTTCCCAGAGAGCCTCAAACATTTTTTCAGCAAAATATTGTAAAGAGACTCGATCCCTGCTTCGAAAAGTCAATTTTAGTGAAAAATCGATAAATAAGCTTTTATGATAACTTGGAAAGAAATTTGGAAATCAGATCAGTTGAGGGATACTAGTCAATTAGGGAAATTTAGAAGCGATGAAAGAGAATCGCCAGTCTATTGAAGATGATTGAGGATAGCCTATAGCGTTACGTTGCCACATTATAGACAATCGACCAGGGTTACTTAACTTATCGGATTCAAAATAGTTATCCAGATCGTATTTAGCTTACACAGATTGGAGTTGCTAAGAAAAATGTTAAAAGAAAATTTGTAAATACAGATTGAATTAACTTGACAGGAAGAAACTCAGGGTATATCAGCTAAGAAAGCTATCTATCAAAATGATTTATAAGTTGAATAACAATCATTTCTCAACGGGGGAACGAAGTTGAGGAAATTGGTAAACGGGGTTATCTAGAACAGCTACGAATCATGAATCGAAGAAGATAATATTTCGCAATCAGTTTTACCTAATTGTCGAGAGTCACAGAGATAGTTTGGGGAAAGCCCCAAAAGGGGAAAGCCCCAAAAGGGGAAAGCCCCAAAAGGGGAAAAGGGGGAACAGATGGATCGGCGCGCATTTTTAGCAGGCGGATCGTTGAGTGCTATGAGTTATTCTTTAACGGGTTGTTTAGGGAATAAGCAAACAACTCGTTCGCAATCACCTGATCTAGTAAATCCGAAAGATCTGCCACAAACGATTGGGGATATAACACTATTCGATGCCGTTTCTGGAATTCCAGTGAGCGGAGTGGGTCTGGTAGTTGGATTGCAAGGAACGGGAGGCGGAACTCCACCGGGAGAAGCTCGCAAACAGTTTGAAGAATATGTCATGCGGCGAATTCCTGCCGAAAATCGACCAACAACCAAGGCGATGCTCGATTCTCCAAATAATGCACTTGTGTATATATCAGGGGTAGTGCCCGTAGGGTCTCGTCGCAACGATCGTATCGATTTGGCGTTAACTTTGCCAGAAAATAGCCGAGTGAAGAGTTTGCGTGGCGGTTATCTGGTCCATTCGGAATTGAGCCACTATGAAAGTAAGGAGGCCGTGCGGGGATTTATTAAGAATCAGATGGGGATCGAACCTGGCGAGGGGCCGAATGCGTTATTGAAAGGCAATATTGCCGTCTATGCGGAAGGGCCATTGCATGCTCCGATGACATCATCTGAAGACTTAGCTGCGCGGAAAAAGAAGGGAAAAAAAGTAGTTGAAATCAAGGAAAGTGACGAAAATGAAAATACCGACGATGATATTCTCTTCTTTCGCAAATCTTTCGTCTGGCAGGGGGGACGCTGCCGCTACGATCGTCCCTATTATCTTTTAACCAACGAAGATAATCACCGCGCGGCCATGACCAAACTAATCTCCGATCGGATCAATCAAATGGTGTTTGGGGCTGGATCGGGCGGGCTTGCCCCCTTGGCGGAGGCGAAAAATAATGTCCTTATTACTCTGATGATCCCGGATCAATATCGGCTCAATACTCCCCACTTTTTGCGTGTGGTACGAGCGATTCCGTTACAGCGTGTTGCCGATCAGGATTCCTATCGGCGAAAATTACGAGATATGCTCCAAGAGCCAGCGACGGCGTTATCGGCAGCAATTCGTCTCGAAGCTTTAGGGAAAAAATCGATCACCATTTTACAAGAGGCATTGGATTCTCCCTATCCTGTTGTTCGATTCGCGGCAGCGGAGTCCTTAGCGTATTTAAATCACCGTTCAGCTATTAAGGTTCTTGGCAACCTCTGTGAACAGCATCCGGTATTGCAGGCATTCTGTCTCACCGGGTTGGCCTCGATAGAATCGGAAATACCAGCCCGAGAAGAGATGGATCAGCTGATTCAATCGAATCAGCCCGAGATTCGCTATGGGGTATTCCGCGCTTTGCACGAAACGGATCCGAACATTCCTGAAATCCGGGGTGAAAAATCGAAGCCGCGATTCCG
>JAKBAI010000343.1 GCA_021809185.1 Planctomycetota bacterium | reverse complement strand
GATTATTTGCAAAAAAGCCAATACGATTCTGCACAAATCATTCAACAAAGGCAATGGCTGCGCTTACAAAATCTGCTCCTTCATGCTTGGGATACCGTTCCTTATTACCGGCAAAAATGGTCTTCGGTGGGAATTCACCCCCTCGATATTCGCTCGCCCAAAGATTTTAAAGAATTACCGGTATTGCGTAAACAAGATATTCGACAGCATTTCTCGGAACTGCATTCCATTTCCTATGATCGCCAAAGGCTAATCCATAAAACCACTTCAGGGTCTACTGGAGTACCTTTGACTATCGCCATTAATAACGAATCGATGGCCTGGAAAAGGGCCTGCACGATCCGCTCTGATGGCTGGAGCGGTTACCGACTGGGCGGCAGAGTAGCGAAAGTCTGGGGGAATCCGGAATATCAACGCCAAGGCTGGAAAGGGAAAATACGCAATCGACTTTTGGATCGCGCCATTTATCTCGACACTCGCAGTGTCGATGATCACCAGCTTAGTCGATTCAGTAAGCAATTGCAGCAGTATCCCCCTAGTCTACTTTTTGGCCACGCTCATTCTCTTTATCTCTTGGCCTTGTATATGAAAAAGCATCCCGGAAAACCGGTCCAACCTGATGGCATTATCTCCACCGCGATGATTCTACCCGATTATCAGCGCCAGTTGATCGAAGCGGTTTTCGGCACTCCCGTCACCAATCGCTATGGTTGTGAAGAGGTCAGTTTAATCGCTTGCGAGTGTGAGAAACATAACGGTCTCCATTTAAATAGCGATAGTCTCTATACCGATGTTGTCGAATCGATCGAACAGAAACAGAGTTCAAGTAAATCATTAGCCGAGAACGGTTCTCCATCCCCAGCTCACTTATGCGTAACAGATTTGACTAACTTCGCCATGCCGATCATCCGTTATCAGATAGGAGATGTTGTAACCTGCGCTCCCGCAGAACCGTGTTCGTGCGGCCGTGGTTTGCCCCAGTTAGCAAAAATAGAAGGCCGCTCCGCAGATTATATCTTGACCCCAACAGGTAAACTGATCTCCGGTATTTCTCTGACCGAAAACTTTGCTCTGCTAATTCCGGGAATTGCCCAAATTCAATTAGTGCAACCAGAATTATATTCCATCTTGTTGCGAATCGTCCTTGCAGATGGGCGCTGCTCTGTGGATGAAAAACTGATCGAACAATTGGTTCAAGAGACATTTGGAACGCAGATGAGATGGGGAGTCGAATACCGCGAACGAATCGCTCAAGAATCATCTGGGAAATATCGATTTTGCATCTCCCCTGTTGCCGATGCTTATTTAAGGAGTATTGCTGCATGACAACAAGATCAAAACCAAAAGTCAGTGTATCGATGGCAACACGCAACTACGGTCTCTATATTGAAGAGGCGATTCAATCAGTATTGCAACAGAACGATCCAGATTGGGAGCTGATCATTGTGGACGACGATTCCAACGATGATACCCCCAAGCGGATCTATCCGTATCTACGAGATGCTCGTATCCGTTATTTTCGCAGTAGCCGATTAGGGGTTAGCCGAGCAAAAAATCTCGCGATCCATCTGGCAAAAGCGGATCGAATTGCTTTTTTGGATGCGGATGACCGTTGGCTGCCAGATAAACTCGAAAAACAGAATCGCCTGCTAGATCAACAGCCCAATATCGCGATGGTTTTTACCGATCGATATTTAATCGATCCCGAAGGAAAACGCTTGCAGCGATTGGTGCCTGATCGTCAGATTGCCGACCGTTATTCTTTCGAGCAGATTTTGATTCAGAATCCGATCTGTTTTTCTTCCGTGATGATCCGGCGTAGTATCCTTGAACACTTAGGCGGTTTCTGTCCAGACTTGGAAAAAGCGGTCGATTATGAACTCTGGCTTCGACTAGCTAGATATTATGATATTGTCTGTTTAGAAGAATCGTTGGTCGAATACCGCACCGGTCATGCGAATCTATCCGCGCGAGTTGATGATCGACTTCTGATTGTTTTATCGGTTTTGCGTAAATCACTCACTCTTTGGGGGAATCGCCGCTGGGTCGATCGAGACATCGAAAATCGAGCTTGGAGTTCTACCTATCGTTCCTTGGGATTTGCACTACGAGAAAAATCCCCCTATCGGGCTTTGAGTCATTACTTACAAGCATGGAGATACGATTTTAATCATTGCCTGACCCTTCGCTCTCTACTTGCTCTCGCTTGGGTGCAATGCCGTTCTTACACTTGGTATTATCTTACCAAAGCGATTCAGCGCTTACCAAAACCGGTCAAAAACTATTTACCATCAAAATTCACGAAACAAGCGGTTGTTTACACTTGATCTCAACTTCGACTATTTTCAAAGCACTTAATCTCTCCTTTTTTGCTTAATTAGAATCGTTTGTTAATTGCCCTAATTTTCTTTTCAATGACTAGGTTGCGTTTCTTCAGCAATCTTTAAGTCCTTGATTCATCCGTTTTTTAATAATTAATAATTGATGTGAAATCAAATTTTTCCACAAAATAATGCCTTCTTTTCGAAAACATTCATTATTGCTTAACCGATTATGTATTATACTAATAGAAAAGGTTAGTTCCCTCTCCAACCAAAGCGTAATTATGTTTGATGTATCCACAAAGTGACCCATCATGATCAATTACTGGTTTAGAAGTATAATTTCACACCAATATTCTCAGTGAATAATGGTGAATATTCAAGAATGAATACTTATACGTGAATACTTATTCGTAAATACTTAGATCGAAAATATTTAGTGAGATTTTTCTAACCTTTTTATTTGATTACATCCCTATTTTTGTTTTAATATCCAGTTTTAAACTGGATATTGTTGTTTAGGGGTTAACGCACGCTAATAATTTTTTAAGGAGTTGACAATGATTCGACCTCTTCGAATTGTCCTAATTGCTATGTTATTGTGTGGTATAGCAATCGGAACAAATCAAATGAACGCACAGTCCAAAAGGGGAGGGAAGAAGCGAGATTCTTCCGATTCCAACGATCCTCCTCGTAAAGAAGTAGACCAATCGAAATTCGGCAGAGGAATGGAAAGCGAAAAAGGTAGATTTGCTTTCGGTGGGATGTATGAAAGAAACCTTTCAGATGACCAGAAAGCAAAACTTAAAGCATTGAACCAGGAATACCAAAAAAAATTCCAAGAAATTTTGGGCAAGTCAGCTCGAAATCAATCTCGATCTAAATCGGATCAAAGTGAAGAAAAATCTTTTAAGAAAGGATTTGGCAAAGGGGCTTTTGGACCAGGAACTGGTATGGGCGGTAAAGGAGGTTTTGGTGGCTTTGGCAAAGGTGCCTTTGGACCAGGATTTGGTAAATATGGATTTGGATTTGGCGGACCCGGCTTTGGCAAAGGCGGCTTTGGTCCAGAAGCAGGAGGATTTGGCGGACCCGGCTTTGGCAAAGGCGGCTTTGCTAAAGGCTTAGGACTGGAAGGGAAATCTAAAAAAGGCGGTCCAGAAAAAATGGGTAAAGGTACTAAAACAGCAGGATCTCCAAAAGCAAAATCTAAAGGTAAGGGACCAAAAGAATTTAGCCGAGGTATGGCCAAAGGGCCTTGGGGCAGTCACAGCTACGGAATGTCAAAAGGCCCTTGGGGCAGTCATAGCTACGGAAGATCAAAAGGAGCATGGGGCAGTCATAGCTACGGAAGATCAAAAGGAGCATGGGGCAGTCACAGTTTTGGAATGTCAAAAGGCCCTTGGGGTGCTCATAGCTACGGAATGTCAAAAGGCCCTTGGGGCAGTCATGGTGGGCATGGCTTTGGAATGCCGAAAGGCCCTTGGGGTGCTCATAGCTACGGAATGTCAAAAGGCCCTTGGGGCAGTCATGGTGGGCATGGCTTTGGAATGCCGAAAGGCCCTTGGGGTGCTCATAGCTACGGAATGTCGAAAGGCCCTTGGGGCAGTCA
>JAKBAI010000342.1 GCA_021809185.1 Planctomycetota bacterium | reverse complement strand
AATTGGTCCCTGAAATTCAACGGCGATTATCCCTGGGATGTCCGCCAGATATTTCAGCCAATTGGTTCGAAGGGCTTGTGCAGAATAATCGCGAAGCATTGTTTACTCAGCTTGTTTTATGGCGCGAGTTGGATTCATATTTAGTCAATCTAGAGGAAGGGCAGTTTATGTCCGTATTGGTCCCCCTTCGCCGAGCTTTTGGTGCATTCTCGGTCGGTCAATTACGAAGAGTGGTTTCCTGTTTAGTTGAGGTAAATCGTAGTTCAAATCTGGCAGAAGCGATCGCTGTCGATATTAAATTGAGTGATGAGGAAGCAATCGATTTGCAAAATTCTCTGGGCGATCTAGGCTTATGATTCCCGCAATTTAGTTAATAGCTGAGGATGAGAGGAACTTGTTGGCTGGATCGAATTCGGTTTCCATATTTTGTTTGTAGGTAGAATAGCTACACTGGATTTGTCCTATGTTAGATGACAAAGATAATTAGTTGAAGATAATTAGATGAAGATAATTATACTATTCTAAAACATGCTAGCGATCTCAAAAACCGGCAATGGTGGAGTCTATTTTTGAATTCTACTTTTGGCTGCTTTTAGCAGAAATTTGTTAATAATACAATCAATCTTTTCATCGGTGTTTTTATTACTGAAGACGATTTCAATACTATTGTCCCCTTTCCGCAATAAATTCCCCGCAAATCGAGTGGTATAATTCTGGATTTGCCCCATTTTCGAATCCTGTTCTAAGGTTAAAGAATAAATCTCTTGCTTATTAAGAATAATCTTTAAGGAGTTATCGATTGAAGATTTGTTGTTTGCTAGTTCTAATTCAAAAGATCCTGAATGAGGTTGGTAATCAAGAGTAAACGTTTTTTGCCAGTTTATATTCTTGGTTTTTTTACTCGCCATTTTCGCCGAGGGGAAAGATTGGAATCGAATAGGTTCAGTCAATAAAGGGATTATTGAGCCGTAGATAATGGGACGAATCTTTCGTACCATCGAAAATGGAAATTGCAAACGACCTAAAGAGGGGTGCTGAATGGTGATCTGATTTTGATCCCATTGTTGAATGACCCCTTGGATCGTATCATATATCGGATAATCTACGGAGAGGACCAATTGCACATATTCTCCCGTTAACATCTCTTTTTGGACTAGCTTCTTATTCTCTGATGCCGTCGCAAATTCAAGAGCAATGCACTTTTCCCATGGAACGACGAAGTTTTTTTGTTTCGCAGAAAATACGATCTGATCTGCATCTATTTTCTGGATCTTCCCGAACCATTGGGCGGAATCATTATAAAACAACTGATCTTTTTTTAATTGAGTTCTAGCCGCTACCAGCAGGGGAGGAATGCTATCCCTGAATATACTCAAATAATTGATTTGAAAAGGTTTGAGATCTTTATAAGCTTTGTTTTCGATGCCTCGAATTTGTAAGCCAATCATTCCTTCTCTGGATCGTTCTTCGGGCTGATTCTTATTTTCTATTCTTGAAATTACCCCCAATAGAAACTGATCGATCTGAATGATTGTTTTTTGCTTTTCCCAAAATACTTGTAGTCGATGCCAACCTTTTTTTCTTGGTATTGGTAAAGAGTTTATTTTTTTATCTTGATACTCTATGGATACAATAGAGTCGTACGATTCAGAACGGGTTCCGGAGAAGGATAGTGTTATAGGGATGGTTTTTTGTCTCACGAGAAAGAGCAATTTGATTGTCGTTGGGATCATAGGAATATTTGGATCGTCATAAAATTGAATCTCTATATTTCCTGTCGTAATAGATTTATTTCCAGACCAATCTAAACAATCTCGATCTGAACTAATCGCGAATCCTTTTATCTCTTTGGAGGAAGAGTTCCCTTTCTGTTTAACTTGGAATCGGTTTTTCCAGTGCTGGCTCTCAAATTTTTCAATGATAACAGGAATTCTATGGAGCGGATGAGTAATTCTTTTAATGCTCTGCTTTGGTAAAATTAATTTTTGATCCCAGACTGATCTAATTATGTAATGATCATCCTGATCAGTAACCAGATTACCGTGAATGACGTTCGCATTGAATAAATGAAATGCAAAATAACCGGGAAAAAGAAAATCGCTTTCCTTTTTCTGAATCGTTTGGATCGGTAATCGAATTTCATGAATGGTGGAAAGTTCGATTGCTTTATTTTCAAATTCGAGGCCGAACTGATTTTCCTTGAAAAGTAGTTTTCCTTTATTTATTTTCCCTTCTTTCGGAACAAATTGAATTATAATTGGTTCTTGTGTCTCTTTGGAGATTGGTTTTTGGCTTGAGTTTGTCTCGTTTATTTTGGTTTTTAGGTGCTGTGTGCTCTGCGAACGAATTGGAGTTGAGGAATTAAGAATAAGTAACAAAATGGTAAACAGATAGGAAGTTCTAACAGTTGGGCGATACCAATAGGATTCAGAAAGTAATTTCATCGATGGAGTGACTTCCGGTTTTTGTCTAGTTTCGTAAACTTGAAAAGAACAAACTGGGTAGTTAACTAGGAATCAGATATTTTTTGGGTATTTCTGCCCCGGCAACTCCGTTCAGTTTACCAATCCTACACATCTGATAGATGTGAATTCGAAAATCTGGGCAGGTACTAACGAGACAATAGGCATCGACGGGAGTGATTCGATATTCTTCAATGATCCATTCCATCAAATTGAATGTAGCCGTTGAAACGGCAACTTCCAGTGGGCGATAAGCATATAAAGCAATGAGAGAATCCGGTTTTTCAATTCGAACCCATGGACAGTGACGATTTTTGATCAAATTGAGCTGCAACCGAACAGTGGCTTTGGTTTCTGCAGCGGTGCCAGAAAATTCAGTATCTCCTTGGCTAGCATGAACATCGCCTAGATAAAAAAGAGCACCTGGATGCCAGATGGGGATATAGATTTTGTTGCCAGGGGCAAAATCCCGAATATCGAGATTACCCCCCCACTCTCCTTGTCCATCAATACTAGTTGTCACCTCTCGATCCGGCGCAACACCGAGAGTACCTATGAATGGAGTGATTGGCCAAGAAATTCGATCATTAAAATGAAGAGTGCCATCTTGGAACTTTCCTGATTTGCCGGGGGTATGTCGAAAAATTTTGGTGGTGTATTCACCTGAAATTTCTGGCCAACGAGTCGAATCTCCCAAAGGACCACGTTTAGGACCAACTGCTATCCAAGAATAATTGTCTACTTCGATCTGTTCGATCTGAACGACCAGCGTATCCCCGCGTTCAGCTCCGTTCACATAAACGGGGCCGCCGATCGGGTTGACCATCGGTGGATTTCGATCAAATCCTGGTCGTCGACTCGGTATAGCCTTATCTTGCTCGCTTTTAAAGTAACCTACTGAGGCGTCATAGGTTTCTATCTCAAAAACTTCTCCCGGTTCGACTTGGAGTAGTGGCTTTTCGTGAAAATCGAAAGCGAACTTTTTTGCATCTTCTCTATGGATACGTTGCATGTTAAAGACCCGTTAATTACTGAAAAGAAGCATCGATCATCGGACTCTATTTATTCTCTCCTAGAATAGGTAATATCTTAAATGATGCTTCCATTAAATATTTTTCTGCTTTGGTAATTTCTATGGATTCTGAATCCGTAGAGGAGATGAATATCTCGAAACAATCTGAATTTTTTTTTCTTCAAAATCGAATTCGTTCATGGGTCGAAAAGTCACTTGGAGAGATAAGGTTGATCATCCTACATTTTAAGCATTAAAATTAGCGATCTTCGTGGTCAAATTCAGATTCCTCTCTTAGATCGCTTATCCCATCCACAGTTTATCTTAGTTCCCGATCTCGAGCTGAGTCAGCTTCCACAGCCAATACCGAACAGAGAGTAAAGAGGAGTGTAATTGGATTGTCTCGTTTTGGGTTTTGAGTTCATCGGTTTTGGATTTGAATCTAGTTTCAGATTTTTATGAGATACTCTGCT
>JAKBAI010000092.1 GCA_021809185.1 Planctomycetota bacterium | reverse complement strand
CTTTCCGAGTTAAACCCAGAATATTCAGTGCCTCGGAAAGATCAAAATCGTCAAGAATGACCATTTCCGGGAGATGTTTTTGCGCAAGGAATGCCCCTATTTGCACCATAGCAACCAGTTCTGGCGGCACCCCCATCTGCCCAACTTGCCGAGCAGAAAGGTGTAAAAAACCGATCGTGGATCGCAACCAATCGGGCATCGACCATCTACGCAATAATCGGCGTGCCACTTCCCGGTGATCTTGTAATAGACTAGGATTGGAATGACCGAAGTGATTCACGAGAAACTGCAAGGTCTTATCTGGTGCAACATCGTGATGATTGCTACCAAGAATTTCGATGAATTTCCCGATGGGCGCCAGATAAGCGGCAATCCAGATAGCATCGAGAGAGATATTTGTTCGATCTTTGGCAAGCGAGCAGGCAAAACGGGCACATAAATGAGACCATTGATGATACCGAGAAAATGGCGGATTCCGCCAGTCGATCCAGATCCCTTTATCTTGTTGTGAGCGTAAGGCAAAAGCAATACGCTGAATAATCGGATAAGGGGAATAGCCTTTAATCGATTGTTCTAAACAATTCGGTTCGAGAAAAACGTTCTGGGCGAGCATCAATAAGGCAATAGGATCGTTGGCAAACTCCTGCCAACTACTGTTGCTCAACGGTTTGCAAAGAGCGACAATCGAAGCGGCATTCGGCCAAAACCATAGACCGGTATCGAAATCATCCGCTGATTCGATCCCGTATTTGATCCCCCCTGACCCGGGAAAGAAATTAGATCGGAGTTCCGTTTCGCGCTGCCCTGGATGATCTGCATTCTTTATAAGATTGGGAGACTCAGTTAGGAATTGATTCTCTGTTGGTTCGATCGAATCATTCGAGGAGAGATTCGGTGTAAGATTAGCAATTAGATTAGCGGAAAGATTGGTTAAATGGTCATCTGGGAACTGATTTCTTGGTAACTGAGTGCGCATCCCTGCTAATCTCCAATTTCGTCTTTCAATGAGATGATTTACAATGAGATGATCTATCTATTTCCAAATTAGACAAACCATCACGTATCGTGATCTCTTCAACCAAGATCCGGAAAATCTCAATGAAAACCGCACTCCTCCGATTTCAAAAATCTAAACATGTTTTGCTATTAAATGTAGTCGTGACCTATTTTCCGTTGGGTGGTTCCAATAGAAAATTGAGTTAAAAGTCAGTTAAGAATCGATCCGGAATGGAGCCGTTCAAACAGATCAATTTTATTCTCTTGATGATAACCAAGGAAATAGAAATTAAAATTCTGTGCTCGTCCCGAGAATATCCACAGCAAAAGAATATATGAAATCGAATTCCACTTGAGATGAAAACAAATGAAATTCGATATTAAAAATATTCAATGGCTTGAGTGTAAAGATATAAACTAGTTTATAAAATAGTTTATAAAGGTTACATCAAGTTCGAAGTGGTAGCGGGTTCCATTTCGAGCTGACCGCACATTTTATCGATCAATTCAAAGACATCGAAAGGTTTGCGGATGAAATCATCGGCTCCAGAAAGACGAAGCTCTTGAATCTTATCTTCTTCGACCATACCGCTCATACAGATAATGCGAACATCTTCGAGGGTGGAATCGGCACGAACGCGGTGGCAAACTTCGCGGCCATTAATATCGGGGAGCATGACATCGAGAACCAGCAGATCAGGACGATATTCTTTAACCATCATCCCGGCATCGAACCCGTTCTGAGCGACTTTGACTTCAAAACGGCCATCCTCTTCAAGAACCTTGAGGATCATTTCGACAATTTCGATATCATCGTCAACTAAAAGGACTTTACGTTTTCCACTTTCGAGGGAATCGGTGGGGATACCATTATCTTTCATAAATTTATAGAGTGCTTCGCGAGGGATTCGGCGAAAACGCGATCCTGGTACACGAAACCCCTTTAATTGTCCATTATCAAAACAGCGAATAATTGTTTGTTGGCTTACCTTACAAACTTTTGCCGCTTCGCCCGTCGTAAAAACTGTCTTCATAATCGCTCCACCCACAGGCTCTTCAGCCAATGGCTTACGAGTGAGATTCTTAATCCCCGCTGTTCCGTCCAACGGGTCTAAGAACCGAATCATCCTTGATCCTGAGATCTTCTCTTCGATCCTTTAGATCTAAAATTACCGTTTATCGTCCAGAAACCGATTCATTTGAAATTGCACGCGAACACAAAACCGTACCTACTGATTTTACTTCTACATTCAACCAAAAAATCATTTTCAGGATTTTTCTTGAACCCAAATCTCAAACTTAATTCTCAAACTTAATTCTTTGACTTATTCACAAACTTCTTGCTTAACTTTACTATTCCAACCAATTTCTATTATTTTTCTTCTTACTTCAGTATACTATCTCTAACTTCAGGATTAGATTGTAAACTCGTTTTTTATTACGTCAATCCAAATCTTTATTTCTTTTATCAGCTTTATCCGAATTAACGTTATCAACAAATTTTTCCTTACGAAAAATAGATTGCAGATGAATGATTTTCCAAGAAAGAACCACAAATTGATTCTAGCCCAAATGATTACCTGCTTAATCCTCTCCTCTTTGCTGATCGGCTTTTTCTACCCTACTTATCGGCTTTCCAATGGCAAAGAATCAGGAAATTATCTATTTTCTCCAAACAATTTAAATCTCACAAAGATTAAATTTCATTTTTTTTATTTAATCTTTCTCTCTTCTCACTTCTTACACTAAATTGCTTAGCGTATTTTATAAATCTTGTCAATCCAGTTTCTTTTACCGGAGGATTGATTTTTCATAATTATCTCCACCATCCCTTCCGCTTACCCAGAAGGCTTAGTTGGATAAAAATCTCTATACCCCATCAATCCAAATAGCACAATAGGACTGCCAAATCTGCTGGAGTGATTCCACTTACCCTGCTTGCTTGGCCCAAATTCGTTGGTTGGATCTTCGATAATTTCTGTTTTGCTTCAGCTCGGAGTTGAGTTACCAACTGATAGTTGAAATCCGAAGGGATCGATTTATGTTCGAGACGTTGGAACCGCTCCACCTGTTCGGACTGGCGACCGATATATCCTGCGTATTTTAATTCGAGAGTAACCTGTTCAACAACATCCGGGTACTTATCCCACTCGCCGAGAGAGGGAACCTTCTCCCTCATCATCTCCCAAGTGATTTCCGTGCGTTTGAACCAGCGCTCCAGATTATCCTGCTCCAGTCGATTTTTGCGAAGATATTCGAAGAGACTCTCGATTCTCTGATTCTTTTCTTGGAGATGATCCCAAGCCTCTTTGCTCACCGAGCCGATCTTATACCCCAACGGCGTCAATCGGCGATCTGCATTATCATGCCGGAGCAAAAGTCGATATTCTGCTCGCGAGGTAAACATTCGATAAGGCTCGTCCACGCCTTTGGTAACAAGATCGTCAATCAATACTCCTATATAAGCTTGGTCCCGCCCTAAAATAAATGGAGCTTCCCCCTTTAAATTCAAAGCAGCGTTTAACCCCGCCATCAGCCCTTGAGCTGCCGCTTCTTCATACCCGGTGGTGCCGTTAATCTGCCCAGCAAAATATAATCCACGAATCGCCTTGGTCTCTAAGGTCGGTTTCAGCTGAGTCGGTGGGGAATAGTCATATTCCACCGCATAACCCCAACGCATCACCTCCGCTTTCTCCAATCCAGGAATCATACGCAAAATCCCTTGCTGAACATCTTTAGGCAAACTAGTACTAATTCCATTGCAATAGTATTCTAAAGTATTCAATCCTTCTGGTTCCAGGAAAATCTGGTGAGAGGTTTTCTCGGAAAAGCGAACCACCTTATCTTCGATCGACGGGCAATATCTTGGTCCTTGGGTCTTGATCTGCCCAGAATACATAGGCGCGCGATGGAGATTTGCCCGGATCAAGTCATGAACCTTTTGATTGGTATGAGTCAAATAACAGGGGATCTGAGGTATCTTAATCGAATCATTGCTAAAACTAAACGGTCGTGGGTTTTCATCCCCGTTCTGAATTTCTAAGTTAGCAAAATCGATGGTTCGCCCGTTGAGTCGGCAGGGTGTCCCCGTCTTAAACCTTGCCAGTTCAATCCCAGAACTATCGAGAGAATCACTTAAATGTTCAGAAACCGAATCCCCTGCTCGTCCCCCCTTCGACTTCGCTTCTCCCGTGTGCATTAGCGCTTTCAAAAAAGTCCCAGTGGTTAAAATAACTGCTTTGGCCCGATATAAAGTGTCCCCCGCTGCTTGGACTCCCACGATCTGTTTCTTGGCGAGATCGGAACCCCCTTCCGAAGACCGTATATCTTCTATAAGAAGCTTTTCAATCAGTTCCTGACGAATACAAAGATTTTCTTGCTGTTCCACCCAATGTTTCAGAGTGAATTGATAGAGCTTTTTGTCCGCTTGTGCCCTTGGCGAGTGCATTGCTGGACCACGTGAGTTGTTCAACATCCGGGAATGAATGCTAGAAGCGTCAATCGCTTTGCCCATAATTCCCCCCAGTGCATCGATCTCGCGCACAATCTGCCCCTTGGCTACTCCCCCAATCGAGGGATTGCAGCTCATTTGTCCTATCGTATCGGCATTCATCGTCAACAATACTGTCTTTAACCCTAACCTTGCCGAAGCCATTGCCGCTTCGACTCCCGAATGCCCTGCCCCAACAACAACTACATCAAATTCGTATTCCAAATTCATATCTTCCTAGTTCCTAATTTACTTTGTTCTTAATCTACTTTTCTCTGCTTATTCTCTGTTGCTTCAGTATCTATCAATTCACCCAGAATAGGGAATCACGGTTCATTTACGAAGCTCGTTCGAAAACGAACTCCCCCGTTTTAATCTCTTAAGATACGATATTCTTCGATGTTATACTTCTATGATATACTTCTATGATATACTTCTAATGAACTCTGCTCTTACTCTGTTCCTCGATTCAACTCAATTATAGACTGGCAACGTTATTCTGTTATTGAATACGTTTAGCTTTCCGGTCCTCGAGCTAAGGAACAAGAATCCAATCAGATCTCCATTTATTTATCTTATTTTGATGGTCTATTTCGCCTATTTATGTATTATAAGGAGAAAACAATATGTCCTTGTGAGTAATTTTCATGCGAGTATTTTACCTTTTTTGTTTTTTGGTTTTGGGGACAGTGCCACCCCCCCTAAAAGCTCACTATCATATTTTAATTCCTGATAAATCTTCTGTAAAAATTGGAGAAAAGGTAAACGTTCGTTATCTCTTTGGTCATCCCTATGAAAGTGAACTCACCGATACGGATCCGCCAATTTCGGTATTTGCCGTCGCTCCAAATGGAACTCGAACAATTCTAAAAAACTCGTTAAAATCAAATGAAGAGACATCCTCGAATGGCAAGAAGTTCAAAGCCTATTCCTTCGAATTTACCCCAGAAAAACGTGGTGACCATATAATAGTTGTAACTAGTTCCCCTTTTGCCCTCGAAGAATCGAATTCTTATAAGTATGTCGATCAAGTCAAAACCGTCATTCATGTGGAAACCCAAAACGGTTGGGATCAGTCGATTCTTTCACCGGATTCCGCTATTTTTCCCTTTGATCTCGTCCCTTTAAATCGCCCTTATGGGCTACTTCCCGGGGATCTATTCCGCTTTGAAATACGAGCGTTGCGAGCAAAGAAAATTCCTGGGAAAGATTTTTTCAATTACCCCTCGTTTCGATTTCCGATCGAGGTCGAGAAATTCAACCTCTCCCCTCCGAAAGAGATTCCTCTAGATGAATTCGTTACCCAAACACTAATAACAGGACAGAATGCGGAAGCGAGTATAACACTTCGAAAACCGGGTTGGATCGCCATTACCGCTATTGAACCGATGTCACTTGTTAAGAAATTGACCCCATCGGGAAATCCTGGTAAAAAATTGAATAATGGCAAGAAAGAAGATCCGGCAAACGTCCATTTTCTGGTCCGTCATCGTTCAACTTTATGGCTCTATGTCGATGAAAAACCGATCTATCCACCTATGAAATAATTTAACAAAATAATTTAACGAAATTACTCCGCGTTCGGTAAATAAAGAAGATTTATTATTGAATCGAATTTAATACGCAATACCTTCTCGACCGGAGTACCCTATTCCGAGAAATCCCTCACCACATGACCACTCTGTTTGCCATCCATCTATCCGATGGCGTTGTGAAACCCGAAGCGATCATTCTTGGTTTTATCTGTAGTTTTTTTCTACTCCGAATCACCCTCAAACAGCTTCGCGAGGAAGAAATTCCCCGTATCGCCTTGCTCAGTGCCGGCTTTTTTATCGCCTCTTTGATCCATTTTCGTATTGGTCCAAGTAGCGTCCATCTCATTTTGAACGGCTTAGTCGGGGTTCTCCTCGATAGGCGGTCGATTCTGGCCATTAGCACCGGTATTGTTCTACAAACGTTTCTTTTAAGCCATGGGGGTATATCGACGATCGGCTTAAATATTCTCATTATTGGATTACCGGCACTGTTCTCCGGTTCTTTGTTCCGACTTTTTTTGAAACAGTTTTATGACCCGAAGACCAATCCCCCTCTCACCACTCTCGCCCAGCAACAATTTATAGCCATGTTGTGGATCCTTCATCCCGGCCTCATTGTTTTGGGAATTGGCGCTATCCACCTTGGGAAACAGATTCGAGTGCGATTGTATGACTATCGTTATTTTTTCTCTGGCTTTATTACCAGTAGCTTAACCGTTATGAGTTCGGTATTCTTGAATTCGTTTCTGCTTCTAGTGGAAGGGAGTGAAAATTGGCAATTGATCGTTGTTTTTATTATTTTAAGTCATATCCCCGTTGCTATTTTAGAGGGAGTGATAACGGGACTCATCATTCAAATCATTTTATCCCATAATATTCATTTTCTGGAATTCAATAATTTGAATACTCAAGAACCATCAATCTAAGAACGACCAAGATGAGATAAAAGATGTTTCAATGAATTGTCTTAAAAATCGATCGGTTGTGAAGATTTTTCAACAACCGATTCAAATCAACAAAAAAGTATCTTATCCGAAAAGAAGTAAAATATTCCATGGAAGTTCTGCCTCGAACTGGCAACCGATTTCAAAATAATCTCCAATCTCTCGGCAACTTCGAACTATTATTTTTACCCATGGCGTTTCCGCGTCGCAATGATGAGGACGAATTTGTAAGATAGATCCTATCGAACAGATTTTCGAAACTGCAATTCGAACCCCTCCTGTCGATCGGTCAAGAACAAAAGCCTCTTGAGGTTTTTTACTTCTGGAAATATCCAAAAGATGAATAGCAGTAGGCATTCCACTTCTTCGAACAGACCTTCTTCGTTCATCGGGCAAAGATTGATCCTGAATCCATAGATCGGTATTTCGAAACATCTCAAATGATTGGATCTCATTTGATTCGTTCCTAAAAAAATAATGCCGCCCAAACAAAAGAAATAGCAGCATAATTAATAAGACAGAGCTTAGGACAATCCACAAAGAAGGATCTGAAAACGAAAGGTCGGCGATCATACTCGTCCACAGATGCATAAATTTTTCACCTTATACATGAACTATTTTTCTCTACATGATTTATTGTTGAATAAAAAAAGGGCATTTGCAAGAAAATTGCCCAAAATAATTTCTATCCCCTCAGAAATGCTCTAAATTACTGCTTTTTTGAAATGTTAAGAATCTTCATGCAAATAGACAACCGATAAAGCTTATCTAATTGGAATTATTTGCATGAAGGGTAAATATAAAATGAGAATTTTATTAGAGTTTATTTTTAACTAAATCTACTAATTCAAGATTAGTCTCGCATTCATTCGATTAACTTTTGTATCGGGAAAACTCTTCTTTTATTCATTTGAATTGTTGTTTATAGTTATAGAGGTTTGTTCTTGGGATATTCTCCTGCGAACAGTATTTTCTTTCGTTGCCAAAACGCCGAGCTGAAACACCATTTTATCCGAATTTAATTCATAATATTTTTTCCCTTGACGAGATTTTGAAACTACATTCCCTTTCATTAAAACCTCCCCCGTTTCCGATAGAATCATCAGTTGATCGCATGATCCATCGATCCCTGAACCCTTGAAGGTTACCTTCCCAGTTGCGGTGATGCCAGTTAATGGCGATTTCTGTCGTTCCACCGGATTGGATTGAATATCGATTTTTTCAGCAGTAACTTTGAGAAGGAGATTCTGACCATCAATCGTACGAATTTCAAATCGAGAAATACCATCCCCCATCCGTAATACTAATTTGAACTTCCTTTGGTCAGCTTGGTTGATCCTTGGAGGTGCAGGAAGTACTGTGTTACGATTCGCGGCAAAATTAGAAGCATTCGATGGATTCGAAACTGGAGCAGAACTCAAAGATCCAGTACCTTGAAGAGGCGGTTGTTTTGGATTGAATTGATTTGGAGTAGGCTCCACGATCTGATTCGGTTGAACAGCTAGATTCTGCTTTAATTCGTTAGGATTTATGTTGGTCGAATAACTCGGAACTGTTTTTTTCTTAGCAGGAGTAACTGTAAATGGAACCGGATTCGTTGATTCATTAGATGCATCTTGTAATTCGGGAACTACTGTTTCTGCTTTGGGTTGATTTTTAGGTGTCTCCCCCTTTTTGGTGGAAGGTAGTTTTCCTGCATTAGATACTCCTGATACTCCCGAAATAGGCACAGGATTGATAGCATTTTTGGGTTGACTCGGGGCTTCTACTCCTGGAAGAGGTGGAATCGTTAATTCCATTTGAATAGTGGAATTCGATGGGGTAGTTGAACCACCTATCGAATTATTGGAAGCCTTAGGAGGTACTTGAGTTTCGGGTGGGTTTAAACTCGCAACCCCAGAAACGTTTGGAGTTGGGAACGGTGTTGGGGATTCGTTAACTACTGGTGTTACGGGGTTCGTTAAATTCGGAGGTAACGGCAGAGTATTAGGTTCCACTGTTTCCGATTTTGCTGGGGGAGGAATCTGCGGACTATTCCCATCCGCACACACCACAAGACTCCCGATCGATAAACTCATTATTCCGCCTAACCATAGCCAACGTGATCGATTCATTTATTGTTTCCTTTCGGATAATCCTTGAGATTTATGTATCCATCATCTGATCTCATAAACTAATCAGAACCTATCACAATTTCGCTGCTTTGTCATCACCAGATTTGCTTTCAAAAAATGGTCATTCTGGTTAATTTTCCTCCCTTGTGCAAATTAACTAAATCGAAGAAGGGGATCAGATTTTCATCTTTTAGCCAGGTGTTTACTGAAAATTAATTCTTAGATTTATCTTATCTTCTGAAAAGGATAAGAAACAGTTTCCCTTTATGGTTTGACAGAATGGCGGAACAACGTACAACAATAATGTAAAACAACAATGAACAACAAAAATGGTCGATTTAATAGTTGTAGATAATTAATCCGTTGATAAAGATAACATCCATATGTCAAAATCAGCAAAAGTTTTAATAACGAGAAAAATTCCGATCAATGCCATTCAACAAATTCAGGAAGTGGCAGAAACAGAAATTTGGCCTGAACAGCTCCCACCGCCCCGTGAGTATTTAGAAGAGAAGATTCGAGATTGTGCAGGAATCGTTTCGTTATTGACCGATTCGATCGACGAAAAATTAATGGCATGCGCAAAAGATTTGCGAGTGATTAGTAACTTTGCGGTCGGTGTAAATAATATCGATATCCAAGCAGCGACCGCGCGCGGAATCGCTGTGGGAAATACACCCGGTGTATTAACCCAGGCGACAGCAGATATTGCGGTAAGCTTATTACTTGCCGTAGCGCGTCGATTGCATGAGAGCGCTCTGGATGCCGCTTCAGGAAATTGGAAAACCTGGGAACCTTTGGGTTGGCTCGGGCAAGAACTTGAAGGCAAAACAGTAGGGATTGTTGGCATGGGCAGGATTGGCTTCGCAACGGCAAAGAGATTACATTTCGGTTGGGATATGCCAATAATTTATCATAGCCGATCAACCAATGCAGAAGCAGAACAAAAATTACAAGCCCGAAAAGTCGATATGGATACGTTATTGCAAACCAGTGATTTTATTTCCATTCACACCGATCTGAATCCACAAACGCGCGGGATGTTCACCATCAAAGAATTTGAAAAAATGAAACCTTCGGCAATTTTGATCAATACCTCTCGCGGTCCCGTTTTGAATCAGACCGATCTCGCCAAGGCGCTACGTTTAGGGCTATTATTTGCTGCGGGGTTAGATGTCACCGATCCAGAACCTTTGCCACCGAGCCATGAACTATATTCCCTTAAAAATTGCTTAATCGTGCCGCATATCGCTAGTGCCACCTTTGCAACCCGCAATGAAATGGCACGAATATGCGCGGAAAATCTGATCGCAGGCATTTCGAATAAACCGTTGCGGTTTACCGTTAATCCTGAATGTATTCGCAAACAAAATTAAATATCTCGTTTCACAACCAGCTTCGATTCGGCTTAAAAACGATTATCCGCCCTTCAAAAAGTTTATCAATCCTTTAACGGTTCGATGCCGAAATCTCGAATCGTAAAGATCGGGCGGAAGTCATAACCGATCAATCGTTCGCGTGCCCCTTGTAATCGGTCAACCACCGAGATGACTCGTTTCACCTTGGCGCCAATCTTTTCCACTTCAGTAATCGCTTGGATTACCGATTCACCCGTCGTCAAAACATCGTCGATAATGATAACCGAATCATTGGCAGATATTCTCCCTTCGACCCGTTTTTGGGTGCCATGATCTTTCGCTTGCTTTCGAACAAAAAAACCTTCCATCATCTTTCCATGACGATGATAAGACATGATTGCCGCAGTTGCCATCGGAATTGCCCCAATCTCTAACCCGCCAAGAGCTTGGACCGGTTCGTCAACACTCGCATAATAAAGGCATTCTCCCAAAAGTGAAATCGCTTCGGAGTTGAACAAAACCCTTTTAGAGTCGATATAGTAATTGCTTTGTTTACCAGAAGCGAGAGTAAATTGCCCAAATTGAATCGCTCTTTGAGCATAACATTCTTTTAATTTCTGCTTTACATTCTCTTGATCGGAATCCATTTTACCTTCCACCATTCTAAATCTCTACCGATTATTGCCTCGAATTTTACTTCGATCACCGTTTCAATTCAGACATTCTACTTGGAACGGATCGTTTTGGAAACGATTCAACAAAAAATCATAGTCACGATTTGAATTACTCTCGAAATCTTTCCAACAATTCATAGGATAAACCATCAACTTGTATTGAATCTTGAAATGAAGTGCACGGAAATGTTCGTTAAGAATAGCCAAACAAGCTTTGCACAACAATAATTCGATCATTCTGTAGATAAAAGTTATAGCTTAAAATCATAGAAAAAAATCATAGAAAATATGAAACAAAGAAGACAACAAACTTAATTGATCCTTTAAATGAAATCTTAATCGATCCCCTAATTGATCCCCTAATTGATCCTTTTGAGAGATGAGCAAATGTCACAGGAAAAGATCTATACCGAATCCGAAATAACCGCCAAACTTAAAGAATTACATTTAGATCAATGGTATCTGGAAGATGGGTGGATTCGGCGAAAATATAATACCGATGGTTGGCCACAAACACTAATGGCAGTGAATGCCATTGGCTATATTTGCGAAGCGGCATGGCATCATGCGGACCTTGCGATTACGTGGGGAAAATTGTGGGTCAAACTAAAAACCCATTCGGTAGGCGGGATCACCGATAAAGATTTTGAATTAGCCGTCAAAATAGAAGAATGGGTACTCTGGAGACCACAATCCGGATTGAACCAATCCGAAGAGAGTGCGTTAGGCAAAGGGAATCCCAAAAAATTTGTCTTTTCAAACTGAACACCCCCTGGATTTTACGGAGTCAAGAATATGTTTTTGTTGTCGATTTTTTCTAAATATTCCGCTATTTTTTGCGGATTAACTCTTCTCTGCTGGCAAGGCTTTAGCTCGATGGCTGTTGCAGTAGATCAGATCATCGAAGCAGTAGTCGATGCTAGTCCCGTGGAACGTTCGCAATTAATAATGACCATTCCGTTTGACAAAAATACGACAAAACCTCAATCGGTTTCTGTCTCTACTGCCGAGGGGGAATCGATCCCTGCACAGATTCTCTCGACCGATCTCAATAATCCCTTAGCAAATTTCGAGATCGTTTTACAAATCCCGAAAATCGCTAAGAATAAATCTCTCGCTCTGAAAATCGCTCTGGGGGAAAAGAGTAAGACTTCCCATTCCTTCCAGTGGAAACTGGATAAGAGCCTCAAAAACGATATGGCAAAATGGTCGACCACCCCCGATCTTTTTTACGATAATCATCTGGTGCTGCGTTATATGAATCCCACGTATGATGAGAAAGAGACCCCAAATAAAAAAGATAACTTTAATCCCACCTTCAAAGTCTATCATCATTTATTTGCCAACGATGGCAAAACGTTGCTGACCAACGGTTCCGAAGGGATATATCCCCATCATCGCGGAATTTTCTGGGGATTCAATGTCATCAAATACAATAAAATCCAATGCGATATCTGGCATGGTCGAAAAGGAACTCATCAGAAACATGATCAGGTATTATTGACAGAAGCGGGACCGGTTTGCGGAATTGAACAACTGGGAATCAAATGGGTGGGGCCAGATCAGACCATCATTGCCAACGAAACTCGAGAATTGAAAGTTTATCATATCCCCAACGGGTCCATTATCGACTTCTCCGCGAAGCTAACCACCGAACTTGAAAAAGTCCACTTAGATGGCGATCCGCAACATGCTGGGTTTCATTTCCGAGCTTCCCACTGGGTTGAAAAAATGACGACGAAAGAAACATATTTTCTTAGACCTACGGGCAAAGGAAAACTCAATCAGGAAATCAATTGGATTCCCAAAACGAAACAAGGGCCTGTCAACCTCTCTTGGAACGCTATGTGCGTTGTCATTCAAGGGGAACGATATACGATCCTATACTTGGACCATCCCGAAAATCCCAAAGAGTGTCGGCAAAGCGAACGCTGTTATGGCAGAATAGGAAATTACTTTGAATACGATTTGACACCGCAAAAACCGTTATCGGTTAAATATCGGCTTTGGGTGCAAAAAGGGGAAATGACCTTGGAAGAATGCCAACAACGCAGCGAAGAATTTACTAAACAAACTTCTGTCCATTTGAAAAAATAATTCTGCCCAACGGCAGCAAGATTTTATCTGTCCCAATCTGTTTTGGCCGAAGAGAAGTAAGAAACACTTCATCCAAAAACAGATTGGGAAAAACTTTCTGCAATCTATTTCCACAATCTATTTATCTTCTATTTTTTATTCGATGGAGTTTTTGATAAACTTATGGAGAGCAAAGAATCACCCAAACTGATGGTTTCTATTTCCGGGATTCGCGGCATTGTCGGGGAAAGTCTTCAAAGTGAAGATACATTAAGATTTGCCATGGCTCTAGGGACAAAATTTCAGGGGGGTAGAATTGTCGTAAGTAGAGATAGCCGGCCAAGTGGGGGCATGCTGCGCCATGCCGTTATTGCAGGATTACTCGCTACGGGTTGTACAATTGAGGATATCGGCATCGCCTCGACACCAACTTGTGGCGTTGCCGTGCGGCAACTTCAAGCGCGGGGGGGTATCCAGATTACCGCCTCTCATAATCCCGCTCCCTGGAATGGGCTAAAACTTTTTGGCCCGGATGGGGCCGTTTTAGATAGTGCCACGGGTAAGTCGGTTGTCGAGTGTTTTCAACAAAATCGGTTTCGGCGAGTCGATTGGCAACATCTGGGTAAGGTCGGCTCACCTCCAGAAATCTCCCAAGCTCACATTCGTTTGGTTTGTGATACCCTTGGGGTAAGTCAAATTTTCTCCGCTAACTTCCATGTTTTACTCGATGCGAATGGTGGAGCTGGGGGTCATATCGGTATTGAATTTTTAGATGCGCTTGGTTGTACTATCGATCAAATCGGCTGTGATTGTGATGGTTATTTCCAACACGAACCAGAACCGGTTCCTGCGCACTTGACAGGGGTCGCGGAATCAGTCCGCAATCTGAAACCACAAATCGGTTTTGTTCTCGATCCTGATGCCGATCGCTTGGCTCTCATTGACGAAAATGGGAATTGTGTCTCCGAAGAAATAACCCTCGCTCTCGCAGTCCAGTTCCGATTATCTCGAATTCGCGGCCCCGTGGTGATTAATATGTCCACCTCGCGCATGGTAGAAGATCTGGCCAAAACCTATCGATGCGAATGCTTCCGATCTGCTGTTGGAGAAGCTAACGTCGTCGCCGAAATGCGACGATCCCAGGCGGTCATTGGCGGAGAAGGGAATGGGGGGGTTATCGATCCCCGAGTTGGTTGGGTTCGAGATCCTCTGGTAGGAATGGGAATGATTCTTCAACTAATGGCAGAGTCGAAAAAATCGCTGAGTCAACTAGTATCCGAATTACCTCGTTACGAGATGGTTAAAACTAAAATAACGATTGATCAAAATCAATTGCCACAACGGTTCTCGGCTTTAATTGAAAAGTGGAACTCTGCAAAAATCGATCGATTGGATGGCTTACGATTCGATTGGGAAGATCGCTGGATTCATATACGTGCTAGCAATACCGAACCAGTTGTTCGGATTATTGCGGAATCTCCCACAACAGAAGAAACTAAACTACTTTGCAGTGAAGCAGAATCGATCTTAACCGGTTCTTGATTCTCGATGCTTCTATCTTGCTGAATCTCTGAATCAGAACAATAACTCCCGGTTTTCACGTAAAATTAGAAGTAAATAAGATACAAATGAGAAAAGCTCATCCTACCAGCGGAGTCTGTAGGGATGAGCTTTTTGGCGATCAAGTAAACATTCGATAGTCAAACTATAAATTTACTAGGCATTATCTCCGAAATTTCAGTTCGTCTCAGCTCGCAGGGGTAGCAATCTTTTTCATAAACGCATCGTATACTTTATCGAATTCAGGATCGGTAGTGGTTGCATCTTTCTTGAGTTTCATTAAAAACTTCTTGATTTCTTGAACATCAAGCTTTTTATCCCCGACCACATGTTTTTTAATCGTTCCTGCTTCCTGTGCCGAAATTACTTTATCGGTAAGAATATTATCGGTAAGTGCTTTCAGGAAAAATTTGTCGAATTCAACGGTTGGACTATCTTTCGTTTTTCTCAAAACCGCTGTTTTGACATCAATTAAAAAGGCAATTTCATCATCTTGAATTTTGCCATCCGCATACAAAGATTTTTTCAATATTTTGATTTCAGATTCGTCAATTTTTCCATCCGCTGCGATCAAGTCTAATGCTAATTTACGAAAATCGGCCATAGGTAGTAACTCCAAGTACAGTAAAAAAATTCAGGGAGTCAACATAATGAAAACCCCTGATCGATGTAACTCATACACAGTAATTCTTGCTATGATAGTTTAACCACAAATCTCGCGAAAAGGGAACAAAACGTAAAAAAACGTTTACCCTTTTCTTCTATTTATTCGAAAGAATTCCGGTTATAACTCTATTGAGGAACAATTAAAATGATTAACGAATAATTGATTTACTCAAAATTAAGTCAAAATGCTTTCAAAGCTCTTGAGAAGCACACAAAAAAATTGTATTCAAAATTAGGGCAACGGCGATTTAGTGAATTTCGCTCCGAATGATCGCTATATTTTACGAAGGAACTATCTGTCTATGTGGGAAGCATTGAATCTCTATCGGATATTATCAAAAATCTTTAGCTACGATAATCTCAGAGATCACCCAAGGAAATCCCCTCAGTGAATCGATCAATTTTCTGAATATGCAAAACCTATTTTGAATTGTTCCGGTATCTCCCTGGCCTTCATGATCTCTGGGTTTTCCACCGCTAAGAATTTTTAAACGTCAACCTGCTTGCCGACTTCCCCCAACCGGAACTATTCTTTGCAACTCATCAATAAACTAGAGGAATATCGACCATCATCCTAAGAACTGTTTTTTAGTCGTGGTCAGGGAAAAGAGTATCTCCCCCTTCCTTCATCGCTGTAAGCCTATGGATATATCGATAATAATCGTCCAAGGAATATTTCTTAGCCGTATTCGCTGAGGACATGAATCGAATCACCCCAAAAACTTTTCTTTCTGGTGCCCAAGGGCGATCGAAAAGGCCAAAACACCAGAGAATCCCCGTGTACGAATTCGGGTCGCGGCCATCCAGGGCATATTTATTATTTAGATGTTCTAAAATAAAATAAGCATGTTCGGGAGATTTTGACCACTCCAAGACCTTCTTCCCCCAAAGCATTCGGAGATAATTATGAATCCGCCCGGTCATGACCAATTCTTTCTGAGCGGCGTTCCAGAGAGGATCGTGTGTCTGAGCTTTCTCAAACTTTTCTAAGGAGTAGAGATAGTCTCTCTGATCGGCTTCATGCTTCGATAGACTGAGCCAAGCCCACGCTGGGAGGGAAGATTGTAATCCACAAAAAGTGGGATAGTCCCATCCGAGTCGAAGTTTATCTTGCTGAGCTTGTTCATAACACCGATGGGGTTCTTGCATATAATGCCAATGATAACCGACATCGCGCCAAGTAATCGCCTCATCCAAAAAGCCATTAATGTTATTATCGCGATGAAAGAACCCTTCCCGTTTACCGCGACAAGTAGAATTGAGCATTTCCGGGGTCCAATCTCCCTCACTTTGCAAAACAGTATCAATCACCTCTTCAATACTAATATGACCATAATGTAAATAAGGGCTAAGCCCACTAGCCGATTGGCTTTCAGGATCGGAAGGTTGGTTACGCCCTTCCGCATAGTCGTTTAATTTTTTTGAGACAAAGGTATCGAGAACATTTTTGGCATGAGGGTAGCCCCCTATCTTGTGCGGAATAATCGCTACCGAATGATCAATGGGTAAAGTTTCTAGCCACGAAATAAGCGGATCGATCTTATGTTTATTTTCAAAAGAATGAGTTTCAAAAGCATGAGTTTCAAAAGCATGAGTTTCAAAAGCATGAGTTTCAAAAGCATGAGTTTCAAAAATCGGATCGATCGATTGGCATAAGCTAGGAGTAATTTCCGGTTTGTCATTCGAGCGATGCTGCCAAGCCTCGGCAAATTGGCGATGAATACGCGGGCGAAGATGAGCTGCCATCTTAACCGGTTCACCCAACATCTTCAAAGGTACAATACTATTACTATCAACGGCAAACAATGGACAATTCACCTGTTGGGCAAGATGATTATATTGCCTGGGGATGATGAATGTTGGAAAATCATCGGTTACTATCATTACTGCTTTTTTTGCAATCTTTTTTAATAATCCTCTGCCTTGATGTCTTGTTTTTTCAACAAAGGGCCAATAATTCAGTTTCATCTTCTGTGCTTGGATCGAATTCTCTCTCATGCCAGATAGGATAAAATAGTGATGCCGATCGTTCGCCCAGGGATAATCCAAGCGCAGCCCTTCGAAAATCACCAAAGGTTTTTTGAAATCTTTTGCTCGTTGAATGGCAAAATCAAGGGCATGATTATGATTTAAACGGCGATAAGCTTGCATCCAGTAGAGAACAAAGTCCCCAGAGCGGTTAGGCACATGGTCATTAACAACTCGAATTCTCTGATCTTTAAAGGTCGGCATAGCTTCCTATATATTCTGTTTTTTGAATCGGATCAACTTTATTTCTAATATTAGTAGACATGACCATCTCCATTTTCGAAATAAAGTTGGAAAAGTTTCTTTCAAAATGACTGCTAGCAACTTCAGAATGCAAGGAGGCCAAAAGATTTATTTAGTTCGCCCCAAACAGGTATAAACTTTGAGTTCGGTGATGATTTGATCCATAAAAATATCGTGAGGGGCCACAGGGATCTCTGGGAAAAGTTGGCACTCAAAAGCAAGAGCGATGAGAGGAGTATCCGATCGCGCGTGTTGCAATAATTTATCATAATACCCTTTGCCATGCCCCATTCGAGCACCGCGTTTATCGAAAGCAACACCGGGAACCATGACGAGATCCAGTTCTTCAGGACTGATCTGCTTTTCCTTAAGTGAACGCAATTCTACTTTAGGCTCGAGGATTTTATACATGCCTATGGCCAATTCTTCCATTCGATCGAGTCTAAATAATTCTAGTTCCCCCTTTTCGTTACACCACGGCACAATCACCTTCTTCCCGGATTGTAATATTTCTGGTAGCTTTTGCCGTGTGCGAACTTCCGCGCGAACATCGATATAAATCATGACCGTTTTTGCTTTCTGATAGGCTTCCAGTGCTAAAAACCGTTCCATGATCTTATCGCTTAAAAGATCTTTATCCGTAAGCGCGTTTCTTGCAGCATGTGCCTGTTCTCTGATTTTCTGTTTCTGCGCTTGAAAGTCGGTTAAATTTTCCATTTTTGGCCCCCGTTTTAAAACCTAGAAATTCTTTATTCTTTACTCAGCCCTTTTATCGATTCAACAACCATTAAAACAATCTATTTTGATTACGCAAGTTTTCAAGATCGATCACTCCTCATTTTTGAAGTCCTATGACCATTTTTGCAACCAAAGCTGTAAAAGCAAGTAAGCTAAGTGATGAGAACATTAGTTCAATAGATAATATCGAGAACGTACTTGTTCGTTCAATCTACGGCTTTATCGATTTTCTGAACTCATTTAAAAACTAGAAATTGTTGGCATCGAGATCCTTACCGATTAATTCTCCTCGATCAAAGTCAAGTTATCCCGATGGATCAGCTCACCGTACAACATCGTGCCGAAGCGAGATTCGATTTCATCGGTGCTTTTTCGGCAAAACTGCACAGCGATTTCCGAAGAATAGTTGGATAAGCCGCGAGCAATCTCTTTCCCTTCCGGATCGACTACTCTGACAACAGCCCCTTTTTTAAATTGACCAACTACGTGGATGACCCCAATCGGTAGGAGAGATTTCCCCTTTTCCAGAATCGCTTTTTTAGCCCCTGCATCGATCTGATATTCACCGACAGGATAAGCAAAGAATCCCAACCAGCGTTTTCGAGCCGATAAGCGAACTCGATT
>JAKBAI010000341.1 GCA_021809185.1 Planctomycetota bacterium | reverse complement strand
TTATAATCCGATCTCTCTGTAATCGCTTCTGAATCGTAATTCAAAATACCTATCGTACCAAAGTTTGGCAATTGAACCAAAAATGTCAAGCGGAAACAACTTTCTATCCTCTAAAGATTTCCACTCGTGAGATTACGATGGTTTATATTCCTATCAACTGTTTCACCATAAAAAAATCGAGAAAATGGATTATCTTCTATATTCAATATAATCGTTTTTTAATTACATTCGTTCTAGTGTCTCGATACCGAGCAGATTCAAGGCTCGTTGAATGACGATAGCTGTTAACTGGCACAACTTCAATCGACTTTGTTTTAGTTCTTCTGTTTCTGCCCGTAAAACTGGGCAATGGACAAAAAATTGATTATACAACCCTGCCAGATCCCAGAGATAAGCACAAAGATAATGCGGAGAATAATCTTTCGCTGTGGCCACTACGGTATCTTCCCATTGCAATAATTTTAAGACAAGCCTGCGTTCTTCTGCCGTGTTCAAATATATCTTAACCGATTCCTGAGCAAACTTTTCGAAATCAAGCCCAGATTTACGTAATATTCCTTTACAGCGAACATAAGCATACTGCATATACGTACTGGTATTCCCTTCCATCGAGAGCATTTTCTTTAAAGAAAATCGATAGTCGGTCGTACGATTTTGACTCAAATCTGCATATTTGACCGCACCAATACCGACAACATGAGCAATACGGTCTATTTCCTCTTTACTAAATTCCGGGATCTCTTCACCTTGGGCCATACGGTCGAGGCGATTCAGCTCGTATAATCGTCTCGCTTCATGCACCGCTTCATCGAGAAGATCATGGAGCTGTACGGCGTTGCCATCTCTTGTCTTAATCGGCCTGCCATTCTCATCTAAAACCGAACCGAACGAGATATGCTGGAGATCGATATTTCCGTAACCCCAGCTTTTAGCACAAGCAAACAAATTCTTGAAATGATCTGCCTGTCGGAAATCGACTACGTAAAGAATTGCATAAGGGCTGAAAGAATCATAACGGTACTTGATGGTTGCCAGATCTGTTGCGGTATAGGTAAAAGCCCCATCTTTTTTACGCACCACGGAGACGCGCGCACTCTCATTTTCATTATAGATCAAAGCCCCCTGACTCGGTCGCAAAATCTGTTTTTGGGCCAAATCGTCGACAACATCGGGCAACATGGCATGGTAAAAACTTTCACCATGCTGATAATCAAACGAAATATTAAGTCGAGCATAGATCTTTTCTATCTCTTGCATACACCACGGCATGAATTCCTGCCACAGACTGACATTTTCGGCATCCCCCGCATGGAGTTTTACCGTTTCGAGACGATAAGCTGCAACGACCGGATTTTTACTCAAACTTTCTTCATTCTCGTTCAACTCATCCCCAGTCGCCGTTGGGATAAGTTCTTTTTGAGCCTTGCTTACTTCGGCATCACTCCCTTTCCTTCCTTTCTCTTGACTCTTGTTACCTATCTGACTATCATCTCCCTCTGCAACTTTGACGTCATCAGATTGGACTGGTAATATTCCACGTTTTTTCTTAACTCCACTCAAATATAAGTTCATCAGTTGGGAAAGTAAATTCACTTTATCGAGGTCAAAATCAGATTGAGATTGCAGCCCTTCTTGAAAGGTATCGAAAAAATCCCCTAGCGACCGCACTTCAACATAGACACGAGCCAATTCTGCAATCGGATCTTTTTTATAGTCACTTCGACGTAAAAGATTTTTGTAGCCATAAAGCAACATCCCGAACTGCGTCCCCCAGTCCCCCAAGTGATTATCACTTATCACTCGATGACCAAGATAGCGGAAAATCTGAACAAGTGCTGCACCGATAATGCTACTACGAAGGTGGCCGACATGCAACGGCTTGGCTACATTGGGAGAAGAATAATCGATAACATAGGTTTTCGGATTCTCACTCGGCAAGGATGATTGTTGTATTCGCTGATTCCAAGAGGTGAGTTCGTCCGCCAACCATTCTGTTTTAAACCGAAAATTGATAAAACCTGGTCCAGCTACCGTTGCTGTATCTAACCAAGGAAAGTTAGACAAATCCTTGATAATACGTTGGGCAATCTGAACAGGTTTTTCACCTAGTTCTTTGGCCAAACCCATGGCAAAATTTGCTTGATAATCGCCATGTTCCGGATTCTGTGCGACCTTAATCATAGCCAGATAATCATCTAATTTTTCTGGGGTTCGTAAATATTTTTTCAGAATCGGTCTCAACGCATCTCGGAGTGAATTCTGTAAACTCATTAAATTACTCACGGTTCATGATTTTTATCAAAAAGATTTTCATTCCTGGATAGTTTAGGTATAGATAATCTTCTAGTAACTACCCTGGAATGTATCATCTGAGATTATAGAAAGTTGCAAAAAAATGATAAGATAATAAAAGAAGAAAAGTTTAAGCATTTGCCTAGGAAAATCCTAGCAATACTTTAACTCGATTAAATACTTAAGGATTAGTTCAATTTATCATTCGAATTAAGGATGATTAACAAAGTTTTTAATTTTCTCTAGGTTTTGGCAATAACTCGATCGATCCTTTTGAACCAGATTTATTAGGAGGGTTTGCTATTTTGGGATTATTGTCTATTTTATCATCTTTCTTTTTGTTCTTTTCGGAGTTTTCATTTTTCGTCTCTGTTTTCTTTGGAGACTCCTTTTTCGAAGGATTTCCGGTATTCATATCAGGAATTTTTTTTGGTTCATCTTTTTGTTTCGTGTCGGTTATCTTCTTCTCAATTTTATTTTTTACTTCAGAGTCTTTCTTTGATTCAGTCTCTTTCTTTGGTTCTGGCGCTTTCTTTGGTTCTGGCGCTTTCTTTGGTTCAGTGTCCTTCTTTGATTCTGAGTTTTTCTTTGATTCAGTCTCTTTCTTTGGTTGAGAGTCTTTCTTTGGTTCTAGCTCTTTCTTTGGCTCTGGCTCTTTCTTTGGTTGAGAGTCTTTCTTTGGTTCTGGCTCTTTCTTTGGCTCTGGCTCTTTCTTTGGCTCTGGCTCTTTCTTTGGCTCTGGCTCTTTCTTTGGCTCTGGCTCTGGCTCTTTCTTTGGCTCTGGCTCTTTCTTTGGCTCTGGCTCTTTCTTTGGCTCAGCGTCTTTTTTCGCTTCTTTAGGTAGGTCGCTATAATCTAGAGCAAGAGAATAAAGCATCTCAGCTGTCATCGCTTGAGAACCATTCGTTTGCCTTTTCCCTTCCTTGATTCTGGCAGCGGCAACTTCTTCAGGAAGGACTGGCCCTGCTTTATTATCCCAAGAACTTCGAATGTAAGTCAAAACAGCAGCGATCTGATAATCCTTGAGTTGAGAACCCCAAGCAGGCATCAGACCGTTGTACGAATTTCCTTTGACGGTGATATTTCCATTCAATCCATAAAGAAGAATCCGACTCAAACGAGCTATCGAATTTTGATCTCCGGTAACCCATTCTGATTGGTTCAATGGAGGAATATTGTTTCCCCCTTCGCCATTCGATTGGTGGCAACCGACGCAGTTATTAAAAATTCGCTGACCCAACTTCGTTAACCCGATTACATCAGTGGGGATCTCTTCTGCTTTTTGTGTAATAGCAGAACCCTGAGGATCGAGTGAATCATAGACATCGAAACGATATTCGCCCGAATTGGTTGCAAGATACATCCCGCCCCAAAATAATAATCCACTAAAAATAATCGTCATCCAAAAAGGGATAGGTTCGAACCCATCCCTGGGTTCCTGATGTTCTCTCGCGAGCTGCGCGTGCATTGCTTGAACGTTTATCTCGATCGATTGAGATAAACCGGACGATTGCGAATATATAGCTTCTTCTTTAGAGACGGCACTTTTACTGATCATATCGGCTGGTCCCGAACCTAAACTTGGAGGGGGACTATTAGAAAGAGGAGCAGCTAAATCTTTTTTTTCATCCATTAGAAACTTCTTTTTATGGTTCATGAGCTTCGGGCAAATCGGC
>JAKBAI010000091.1 GCA_021809185.1 Planctomycetota bacterium | reverse complement strand
GATCGATTGAACAAAAATCATGGCCTGGATCATGCAAATAGGCACGGTCAAATAGCGGGTATATTCATTGATTTTCTTCTGTCCATTAGGCTCCTTTCTCAGTTTATCCAAGGCTGGAGACAAACCCGAACTGGCCAAAAGTTGCAGAATAATCGATGCAGATATATAGGGCATGATCCCTAGTGCAAAAATACAGGATTGACTCAAATTTCCACCAGAGAATAGCGAGACATACCCAATGAGTTGACCTAGAGCACCCTGGGATAGATCGGCCATTCGCTTGGCGAGATTTTCTTGATTTACCATCGGTAAAGGGATATAGTATCCGATCCGATAAATCAAAAGGAAAAGTAGAGTGATGAGAACTTTCCGCCGTAATTCTGGAATCGTAAAAATCAATAACAATTTTTTCATAATAACCTCATGCCGAGCTGCGCAGCCCATCCCGAGAAACCCAGATGGTGATCACATCCTGAAAAATCTTTACGGAAAACTCGAAAGGATATTATAAAAGAAAATACTTCAAAAAATATCCTTGCAAGTTCTGTTCATCCCATCACTATAAAAACCACGAAGGGAGAAAAACCAATACAAATAAATAAATCCGGAACTCTTTCCAAAGATAGCTTCTTAGAAAAGAAAACCGGAAAAATGCTCTTTTAAGGGATAGGAGCAGATTAAACCATTTAAAAATTCCATTTATTTGGGTTTGGCCACGTGCGGTTTCATTTTGTTACGCACGGGTAGTTTGGGAGCAGGGATCAATTCAACCGTTCCCCCTTTTGCCTCGATCTTCGCTTTGGCCGATTGAGAAAAATGGTGTGCAACTATCTTGAATTTCTTGGTAATTTCCCCTTCCCCTAGAATACGGACACCATCGAGGGATTTTTTCGCTAGTCCATGCGTTCGCAATTCATCGGGATTGATGGTACTACCATCAGGGAAAATAGAATCAATATCACCCACATTGACTACATTGTAAACATTAGCGAATCGCGCATTGGAGAAACCCCGTTTTGGAACTCTTCGAAACAGAGGGGTTTGACCACCAACAAACATCCGGCTAGGTTTCCTAGCTCCCGCACTGGCGTATTGACCTTTATGGCCACGGCTCGATGTTTTGCCATGACCGGAACCGATCCCACGACCGACCCGTTTTTTCTTGGTGCGTTTGGCGACACCAGCATGTACGTTTGTTAAGTCCATTAGAGTTGAACTCCCCGTAATTGTGCAACTTCTTCTCTGGTCCGTAATTGGGTAAGACCATCGAGAGTCGCTTTGACAAGATTGATCGGATTCGTGCTCCCATGCACTTTGGTTAATATATTATGGATCCCTGCTGCCTGGAGCACTTCTCGAACTCCAGGGCCAGCTTTAACACCGGTACCAGGGCCAGCAGGAACCATGATGACTCGGCAAGAACGATAACGGCCGATCACTCGATGAGGGATCGTTTCGCCGCGCATGGAAATTCGTTTTTTTATCCGTGCAATATTTTGTTCACCATCTTTGATCGCTTTTTCGACTGCTGGGGGGACTTCATTGGCTTTACCATATCCAAAAGTCACACGACCCCGTTCATCCCCAACAACAACTAGGGCATTGAAACTAAACCTTCTTCCCCCTTTGACCACGGTCGAACACCGTCGAATTTTTACAACGAAATCTTTAAGTGTTTCGCGGTCATCCCTATCTTTTGCCATTATCGATCTACCTTTTTATTTAAGCTTATCAGCCATTATAAATACTTTAAAAAATAATCGAGATTTTATTGATTCACTTAATTCACGATTTACATTCCATAATAAATCAATTTTGAAAATCTATTTTGATTTAGTTGCTTTAGGCTCTTTTTTCTTAGTTTCGGGTTGATTTCCTTCGCTATTATCTTTGGGTGTCGAGGGCGAAGCATTTGTATCCTCAAGCCCAGTGCACTTCAAACCGCCAACGGTTGCCGCTTGGGCTAGAGCCTTGATCCTGCCATGGAATCGGTAATGACCTCGATCAAAAGTTGCTATTTGAATTCCTTTGGCTACGGCAATTTCTGCAAGCTTTTTTCCAACGGCAATCGCTGCTTGGATATTACCACCGTGGGACATATTGGTGCGCATCTCTTTAGAATTGCTTGTTACAGAAGCTAAAGTAACACCATGAACATCATCGATGAGTTGGGCATAAATATGCTTTACAGAACGAAAAACACTAAGCCGAGGTTTTTCTGTTGTTCCCACAATCCGATTACGAACTCGGCATGCTCGACGAAATTGGCGTCGATGTTTTAATTTTTGTGCGTTCATTTTATTTCCAATTTACTCAATCTACATCATCATTTTTACAGAAATCACTTACAATTAACTGTTAAAAAAATTATGATACAAGTTAGTTGTGATCTAAAAATACTTCTAATAATTCTGAGATATAATAGGATCTCTTGTGACCTAGGTAAAAATTTTATAAATACCACGATCGTCAAAGAAGCTCTATTATTACCCTATTCATAAAAACTATTCAAATTACTATTCTTGACAAACTAAAACCAAGAATAGTATTGTATAAAATCTCTATATCGAAAAATCATCGAAAAATCGTCCATTCTATCAAAATCAAGGGATAATCTTGATAAAGAAGAATAAAGAACGATAATCGAATTAACCACCAGCAGCGAAGGACTTTCCTTCTTTACGTCGAATAACTTCATTCATGTATCGAATACCTTTACCTTTGTACGGTTCCGGTTTTCTACTTGCACGAATTTCTGCAGCGAACTGACCGACCTTCTGTTTGTCTGCTCCCTTGACGATAATCGTTGTAGGATCTTTTGGATCTGGGACTTCAACAACAACCCCTTGCGGAGGAGTCAAAACGATTTTATTGGCATAGCCGACAGATAATTCAATCGATCCTTTATCAATCCTGGCCTGGTAACCAAGTCCTTCGATTTTCAATTTCTTTTCAAATCCTTGACTTACCCCATGAATCATATTAGCTATGAGGGTTCTCGTCAAACCATGCAAAGAACGATTTAGTCGATCATCATTAGGACGCTCTACGGTAATCGTCTTACTGGAAGCATCATGTTTGATTGTCATATTGGGATGAGGAACCATCTCTAATACAGCTCCTTTTTTCCCTTCAACGACAACTTTATCTTTATTGATTTGTACCTTGACATCGCCAGGATATTGAATCGGTTTTCTACCTACTCGTGACATTTGGGTACTATCCTCTCTCGCAAAAAACGATTTTGCATGTACATCGATGAAATTAGCTTAGAAATAACATTAGACAATTAGCATCACTATAACAACAAGATCCCGATTGGTATAAGTTCACTTGAATAATTACCATTCATCTTTATCCAAGATACATGGTCACACAAACTACTCGATCAATGATATAAACTTATTTGATAACTTCTTTGGGATCTTGAATTAACAATTGAACCAGATACAGATTAAAGGATTTCAAATAAACGCAATCGATCAAAAAACTAGTAAGGGAACTAAAAAGCTCTGGTGTGATTACCAAACAACGCAGAGAACTTCTCCACCCACATTTTGTCGTCTAGCCTGCCGGTTACTCATTACGCCTTTACTTGTAGTTAAAATAGAAATACCTAATCCATCCAAAACTCTTCGAATTTCTTTGGATGCTTGGTAATATCTCCTGCCCGGTTTGCTGGCTCGTGCAATGTGGCGGATAACCTTTTCTCCATCTGGACCGAACTTTAAATGGATACGCAAAATCGGTTTCACATCTTGGAGAGTTCCTGAGGGGTTAAATTCCATAGCCCCCCCTGCCCCTTTAACATAGGTGCCAACATGATAATCAATAATAAAACCTTCTTCTTTAAGAACCTGAGCAATAGCAACTTTCAGCTTGCTCGCTGGCATTTCGGCAAGAGGTCTTTCGATCGAATTTGCATTGCGAATTCGGGTAAGCATATCAGAAATCGGATCTGTCATCATATCGTCTATCCTCGAACTATATCGCTAACAATATCGCTAACGTACTTCTTATTTTTTTACGGCTATCTTGTTAGATTGCAATTTATTTTGCCATTAATCAAACAATTAAAGAATTCACTATCAAATTTTATCTATTAAAAAATCTAGCTAAGTATCTAGCTAAGTAACAAAGATTCAAACAAAATATCTTATGGATCGATTAGCCTGGAAACTCAGGGCTATTCAGGTATAAAAATATATCATCAACGAAGCCGCAATCCTGCATCGGGGCTTTTTAGATCTATCGAAAAATTCGATTACCAACTCGATTTACGCATTCCGGGAATTAGGGCATCTGAAGCCATATCACGTAAACAAATACGACAGACCCCAAATTTTCGGTATACCGCTCGCGATCGCCCGCATAGCCGACAACGCAATCTAATTTTAATCAAATCACGAGGCTTGAGCATTTTGTGGGGATTTCGCTCTGCTTGTGGTTTCTGGAGCTCTTTACGATGCTCCGCAACCGCTAACATATCTTTTCGAAATCTTGCTTCTTTTGAATTTGTTGACATTTTAAGTCAAACTCCTGAATAACTTGGGCAAAAGTTAGAACTAAAGTTAAAGAATAACAAAGTATAAGTTAATGTATAAGTTAAGGAATCAATCGTTAATTTTCACGGAACGGCATGCCGAACATTTTTAACAATTCGCGTGCCTCTTCATCGCTTCGTGTGTTCGTTACGAAGGTGATATCCATCCCCTGAGTGAAATTAACTTTATCGGGATCAATTTCTGGAAATACCATCTGTTCGGCAATCCCCATACTATAATTGCCGTTGCCATCAAAACTCTTGGCATTCAGTCCGCGAAAGTCACGAACTCGTGGAAGAGCTAAACTAATCAAACGATCTAAAAACTCATACATTCTTTTGCCACGTAGAGTCACTCGGCATCCAATCTCATTTCCTTGTCTTAAGCGAAAGCCGGATACAGCCATTTTCGCTTTTGTTATCTGTGCCTTCTGACCCGTAATCATCGTCAGATTTTCTGCCGCTTGTTCAAGGCGATTCTTATCGGTTAAGGTTTTACCTACCCCCATATTGACGACAATTTTTTGCAACTTCGGGACGTTATGTATATTCGACTTAGCCAGCTTCGTCATTAAATTTTTGGCGATAGTACTATTATACAGTTCTTGTAATCGTGCCATATCAACAAACCTTTTCGATCAATTTTAAGTTCTTGTACTTGTTCTTGTACTTGTTCTTAGGCAAAAATATTTAAGCAATCAATAATCTTGTCAAACTAGCGTTATATCTTTTGAATCTTCAGATTAGCTCTTCGTATCAATTGTTACTTGAATATAACTCAAATCTCAACAAATCACTAAATAAACAACAGATCAATAATACTTTTTACTTAAACCACAGATCACTAAACTACTTCAGCAGCAAGAGTAGTAATTTTGGAAAAATTCTTTCGTAATTCGCGGGCAACGGCACCAAAGATTCGAGTGCCGCGAGGATTTTTTTCATTATCTAAAAGCACAATCGCATTTCGATCGAAGCGGACATAGCTCCCATCTTCTCGGCGAGCCGCTTTCCTGGTGCGTACCACGACTCCCTTAACCACTTCTCCTTGCTTGACTTCACCACCAGGAATCGCTTTTTTAACGCTCGCAATAATCACATCCCCAATACCGGCATATCGTCGGCGTGAACCACCTAAAACTTTGATACACATACATTCTTTCGCGCCAGTATTATCTGCTACATCCACATAAGTATACATCTGAATCATTGCATTTCTCCCTTATTCCCAGAGGCAAGATATTTTCGTTATTAGTTAATTCTAAACTTTCCGTTTATAGTCAATCGAAATATTCTCAAAATTTCCTCATCTAGAAGCAATTTTCGTTCAATCTCTGTAAAGAATTATTTGGCTGAACGACTCATGACTCGGACCAATCGCCACGATTTCAATTTAGAGAGTGGCCGGGTTTCCATAATTTCAACTAAATCGCCAGTTTTAGATTCATTTTTTTCATCATGAACGTAACAAATAGTCCGGCGCTTGATGTATTTGCCATACTGAGGATGTTTGACTAAACGGGGGATTTCAACCCGTCTTGTCTTGTCCATCTTATCTCTCGTAACTTTGCCCACTAATGTCCGCCGAAGTTTTCTTGATTCTGATGTATTGGCTGCGTTAGGAGAAGAAACACCTGTTGCATTTTGTTCTGTTGTGTTTGGGGTTGTTGATTCTGCCATTCGGTTTATCCTTTAAGTCTATTCTTTGATTCTATTCTTTAATTCTATTCTTTGATTCTATCTCTTTAGGATCGGAATGAATTCGTTGGAAAATAGTTTGTCTAGGTATTAATATCTCAGGCCCAAAATTACTTCTTAGTAGATTTTGAAGAAGATTTGGCAGGTGTCGAAACTTTAGTTGTCGTTTCTTTAGCCGATTTTGCTAGTGCATTACTAGTAGCTTTAACGGCAGTAGATTTACTAACAGTTTTACTAGCAATTTTACTAGCTTGGGTATTCTCAGTTGCTGCTTTTGCCGCTAATTTTTCCTCTTCCATCGCTTTTGCTTCAGCTAATAATTCACGTTCCCTGATAATAGTCAACAAACGTGCAATTTCTTTGCGGTAGTTTCGAATTTCCATGGGTGATTCAGCTCGATCCGATGCTGAAAGCATTCGAATTCTAAAGACAGATAATTCCAAATCCTGCAAGGCAAGACGAATTTGATCATCAGTATATGAGCGATATTCTGAAATTTTTGTCCGCGGCATTTTTGCTCCTTAACTCTCTCTTTTGCTATCTCAAAGTTATCTGTTTGTTATCTGTTTGTTATCTGTTTGTCGTATTTAGTGATATAATCCTAGTGATATAATTCTAGTGATATAATTCATTATCGAATGCAAACGAACCAACAATAGAAAATCTCAACTACGAAACCTATTACAGGAAGTCAATCTTACTAACGCAAAATACAAACAATCTCAATTACTAGTAATTGAGTACTAGAGATTAAATCTTAGAAATAGTGCATCTCTAGAACAAATCCAAAAATCACCATTAATTCAAATATAAAATAAAGTACATAAATGTACACATTCATAAATAGAGAAAGATCGATTCATAGTTGAACCGATCATGAACGTCAATTCTTACTCACTAACTTTCCTAAGAAAGAATATTAAATCGGAGTAAGGTATTGGTTCTCTATCAACGATTGATTACTATAGTTAGATGAAGAAAGCTAATTAGATAACTTCTCAACATCCGAACTGAATTACGAATTTCTTGTCACAAAGCGACAACGGTATGGGAGTTTATAAGAAACTCTTGCTAAACATTCCCTTGCAGCAGCTTCTTGCAAACCGGAAAGTTCGAAAAGGACCATACCAGGTTTTACAACGGCGGCCCAATATTCTGGTTCCCCTTTACCCTTACCCATACGGGTTTCAGCGGGGATAGCCGTAATCGATTTATGAGGGAACACTCGAATATAGAGTCGCCCTTCACCACGCACAAACTGCGCAGCGGTAACACGAGCTGCTTCAATAACTTCTGCACTTAACCAACCAGCTTCAGTTACTTGTAGACCGAAATCTCCATAAGAAACGGTATTACCTCTGGTCGCATTACCTCTTATTTTGCCGCGTTGACTTTTTCGATACTTTACGCGTTTGGGCATCTGTGGCATCGATGGTCTCCTCTGTTAAATAATCGCCATTGTTAATCCAAACTTTAACGCCAATATTTCCCTGGGCAGTATTCGCTTCAGAGAAGCCGTATTCCACCTTGGCACGAAGAGTGGAAAGAGGGATTGATCCTTCCATAGATTTTTCACAGCGGGCCATTTCAGCACCACCCAGGCGACCAGATAATTGCAATCGAATTCCCTTAGCACCATTTTTCATGGCTTCTTGCATTGCTTTTTTCATAACCCGGCGAAAACCAGATCGTTTTTCCAGATCTTCCGCTATCGTTTCCGAAACGATTTGCGGATCGATTTCTGGTGTATCAACTCGCATAACTCGGATATCGATACGGCGTTTGATCAATTTTTCTAGATCTTGCTGCAAAGAATCGATATTGTATGCAGAGCCAGTTTTTTTTGCTTCTTTAACCGGTTTTACTTCTGCGGGTGCCGAGGTCGTTGCTCCATCCGTTGATGGTGAGGAGGCAACTCCTTCGGGTTGTCTATCTTGTCCTTGTCTATCTTGACCCTGCTGTCTATCTCCGCCACCACGTTTATTAATGATCATCCCAGCTTTAGAAGTCCAGATCGTAATAACTACCTTTTCTCTCGTTCGATCGATCTGAATTTTCGAAATTCCAGGACGAGAATTTTTTTGCTGATTTTTCTTTCGAAGAATCTTCATGATAAAGCGGCGAATTTTCGTATCTTCAACCAAGAGATCCGAAAACTCTCGTTTACCAGCGTACCACTGGCTCTTCCAACCTATCATCACACCAACACGAAAGCCAGTTGGTCTTACTTTTTGGCCCATTTGCTTTCCTTTAGGTTCTCCAAGAACGAACGTTCACTGCTTATATATTATATCTTAATCATTTAAATAATGATGCAATTTATCCGAACTATTTCAATGGCTATAGGTAATAATTCTCGTTCAATTATATATTAATAGTTTGTGATACTCAAATCATCTAAAACTAACCAAAACATTCATCAACTACGACGATTCTAGAATCTCAATTAATCTCAATTAAACGCTAGGAGATTCTACAGGGGAAGAACTATTTCCAGCAGGAGCTTGTTCCACCGATTTAGTTTGTAATTCTTTTGAATTACCCTGTAATTCGCTCGCTTCCACAAGAGTTATATGAATGTGAGCCATTCGTCGAAGAATTTTATAAGCGGTACCACGTGCACGAGGCATAAACCGTTTGAAAGTAGGCGCCCCATCGACTCGTGATTCATGCACGATCAATTCTTCAACCCTTCGAGCACCTTTATCCATGGCATTCCCACGGGCACTCATCAATACCGCTTCTAATAATCGGGCAGCTTTGTTTGGTTCGAATCGCAGTAATTGTAGAGCCTTGGCGAGGGTTTGCCCTCGAATCAATGTAGCGAAAGAGCGAATCTTTCGTGGCGACATATCTGCAAATCGGTGACTGGCTCGGTATGGCATAATTATTCCGCCTTCGCAACTTATCCTATAACTTTTACTTAATTTTCAAATCGATCAAAAATTATTGTTCGGTAAATCTCTATATTATTAACGCTTTAAAATTAAATCAAAACAAACAAAATATCTATTCTAGTATCTCTCAATATGAACTTGCTGTTGAAAAACACTTTAACAGCAATAATCTGTTCTAATTCGATAACTATTTAGCTCCTGCGGCAGCTTTGGCTTTGCCCCCACTATGTCCCTTAAAGACTCGAGTTGGAGAAAACTCACCCAATTTATGACCGACCATATCTTCGGTAATATAAACTTTAATAAATTGTTTACCGTTATGCACTAAAAAAGTAGCACTAACAAAATCAGGAATGATGGTGCAATCTCTGGCCCATGTTTTAATAGGTTCTCGCACTCCGCCCAATTTATTTTTTTCTACTTTCGCGGCTAGTCGGGCATCTACATAAGGGCCCTTTTTTAACGAACGGCTCATGAATTCCCTCTATGATTGCAACTTAAATTGCAGTCAAAAATATTACTCAAAAATTTTGATGAAATAAGTTATTACGACTATTAGATTTTTTGCTTAACTCTTAATAAATTTAATCTAGTTAATTTTAATCTAACTTTAATTCATATAATCAAGCAATCATCGCAATTCTCAAAGCTTATCAAAAATTTATTTCAATTAATTTTTGTTACTCTATGTACTCAAATTATCATGGTGGGCGTGACTCATACTTGGAACTCGAAATTATATAGGAACCAAAATGAATTGGCCAGTACATTTTCTAGAATCGTATGAATAATCTTTCTCGAATAATCATTCCCTTCAGACTCGACACTCTCTTAGCGTTTTTCTCCATAGTTGGGCAATGCTTGGGTATAGCCCCAAGCGAACAGGATCACGCCAAGAGAAAGAATCGATCCAGATCAATTCGAACCATAATGCGCACCAGGGCGACGGCGTCGAATGATCGATTTGGAAGAAGGTTTCCGTTTTTTACGTGTTTTACCACCTTTTGATGGTACCCCAGTAGGTGAACAGGGGTGACGTCCACCGGCAGTACGCCCTTCTCCACCACCCATAGGGTGATTGACTGGATTCATGGAGACCCCTCGATTATGAGGTTTACGTCCCATCCAGCGTTTTCGACCCGCTTTACCTATACTGATATTCATATGATCGGGATTACTCATCATTCCCAGCGAAGCACGGCATTTAGAACTAAGTCGACGTACTTCCCCAGAAGGCAAAGTAATCTGAACCCAATCGGCTTCGCGAGCTGTCAACGTAACAGAGCAACCAGCAGATCTGCCAATCTGTCCACCGCGCCCGGGCTGTAATTCAACATTGTGAATCGTCATCCCGAGAGGAATTCGACTCATCGGAAGGCAATTACCTAATCGAGGTTCTGCTTCTTCTCCACTCATGACCGTGTCTCCCGCTTTGAGACCAACCGGAGCAAGAATGTATGCTTTCACCCCATCTTCGTATTGAATCAAAGCGATACGTGGAGAACGATTAGGATCATACTCGATCTGAATCACTTTTGCAGGCATACCATCTTTTTTATTTCGTTTAAAATCGATAAGACGATACATCTGCTTATGGCCACCCCCACGGAACCGTACGCAAATAACCCCTTGGTTATTTCGACCTCCGGTCTTCCTTTTGGGTACAAGCAACGATTTCTCAGGTTTGTTTTCCAGTGGGTGGGTACAATCCAGGAAATCACTTACAGATCCCGCTCTCCTCCCCGCGGAAGTAGGTTTATATTTTCGAATCCCCATGATCGAATCCTTTTAGGTTTATTTTTGGCTCGACTATATTTAGTTTAATTATCCCTATTACAATTAATGCTACTAGTATTGAAAAACTAGTATTGCAACACTTATATTAATGCAACACTATTAATGCAACAGTGAGGTTACAAGGGTTAACACTTTGCTATCAGAGTTAAGCTATTGATTTCGTTTTGAGTTAACTTACTCATTGAGTTAACTCTCATTCTATTAAATCTCAGATTGGAGTTAAACCACAACCCTTGATAGCTTGAGACAACAAATGGTTCTTAGCAATAGTACGCTTGCTTAAAAGCAACGATTAATAAAGCATTTAATTGCTTTTACATGAAATCGATTTTATCTTCACTATGCAACTTCACTACCGCTTTTTTCCAATCGGGCATTTGGCCAAACTTCTGGCGTGTCCGCCGAATTTTCCCGTGTCGTACACTGGTCCGAACCGCTTCGACTCGAACATTAAAAAGCTCTTCAATCGCTTTTTTAATTTGAGTCTTAGTAGCCAACAGATTTACATGGAAAGAATAAGCGTTGTGACGATTACTAAGGTGGGTACCCTTTTCCGTAACCAGTAGTCCCAATACAACCTGGTATGGCCGCAATGGCAATTCAACCGGTTTTACCTTATGCACAAATCGCTTTTTATTTTTCCGGCGATATTTTACAGGGCGTGGTCTCGTTTGCATGACCTTTTCCTCTACAATTTCGTGTCTACTTCAAATCACAAGCAGACAACTAGACCTTAGTTTTATTTCGCAATTTTTCCAGGGCCGCCCTGGTAATAATCATCTTCTTTGGTCGCAGGATTGCATAACAATTCAATTCCGCAGCTGGTAAGGTTTGCACGCCGGGCAGATTACGAGCCGATTTATAGACAATTTCGTTTCGCTCGGCGGTACCGATGAGACAGCTCACTCCGCCCAGGCTGAGTTTACCCAGGATTTGCGACATCTCTTTCGTTTTAATCGCGGGAAGGCTCAATTCATCGATAACGATGACCTGTTTATCTTTCATCTTGGCCAAAATCGCCATCCGGGTTGCTGCTTGGAGAGCTTTTCTTGGCAGATGATATTCGTAATCTCTCGGTTTTGGACCTTTTGCGGTACCACCACCACGCCGTTTATTGGTTCGTTTCGTTCCTACTCGCGCATTTCCTGTCCCTTTTTGCCGGAACAGTTTTTTCGTCGATCCCGCAACTTCTCCACGGCGAAGCGTCGAGTGCGTTCCCGCTCGTTGATTGGTTTGGTACATTAATATTGCTTCGTGAAGCAATGTTCTATTAATTTTACCGCCAAACTCGCTTGGATCTATAACAATAGTTTCCAGCGAAGCTCCATCTTTATTCACCACTGGAAGCTGAATAGGCTCCGAAATCATTTCGGTTGTTGCATTTGTGAAAGTCATGACACTCTTCTTTTGCTATTTAATTTTTTTCACGGAACTTATTTCACTATTAACTTACTTCACTATTAAACTTATTTCACTCTATTCAATATTGGCTATCTAGATTGAATATTCTGATAATCTCACTTACAAGTTATTTCAAGCTGCTCTAATCTCTTCACTCTATTAATGAATATATAAAATAACTTAGTTCAAATTCTTAATCGAATCTTTCATTAGTAATTCATTACTAATCTATTTACCATCTTAACAATTCAAAGAGGACTAACTCTTCTTAATTTAGAATGAAGAGTTAGTCCTCCTCTTTACTTTTATATTGATTCTGATTTACTTCGTTTATATCATGTAAAGATTTTGATGGCTTTAATCTCTCCGTGATTTAATTTCAAGTTAAAGTCCGATCGGTTTTTAACTTTTCTCGATTCTTCTCTTTTCAATTGAACAATCTCTTATCAATTGAACAATATTCGCATCATTTTAACAATTGCAATAGTAATAATTTTCTGATCATTACAAGTGCAATGAAATTCAAGAAAATTATCTTAGATAGAATTCGAAAAAAATCAAGCAGATCCACCCATAACTCGAATTTTAATATCAACTCCAGGAGGCAAGCTGAGACCTCGATTCAATGCTTCAATCGTTGTTGGATTGGGTTGGAGAATATCGATCAATCTTTTGTGGGTTCTAATTTCAAATTGTTCTCGCGATTTTCGATCGATATGAGGACTGCGCAATACAGTATATCGCTCGATTCGAGTGGGCAATGGAATCGGACCATGAACATCGGCTTTCGAATCCACAGCAATTTTTACGATTTCTTTGGCGGTTCGATCCAATATTTCGTGATCATACCCTTCCATTCGAATTCGAATTCGTTCTTTTTGTTGTGCTGCCAAACTAATCTCCTTGAACGTGATCAGTTGATCTCGTCGTTTTTTTTCGAAATTCTATCTAACTTAGCTGTTCATCTTACCACAGAATGGTAAACTTCATTTTCTAGTTCACCAAAATTCATCTGAGCTCTTATTCGATTTTTGGTAATTCTTAGGATTTATATCCTATCTTTTCTTTTGATATTCCTAATTTTCAATAAGGAACCCTAACACCAAACCAAAACTCAAAACTTCTATAAGTTCCATCTTGATGAATCAAAAATTGTTATTTATCGATTCAATAACAATTAATTTCCCAAGACCAATTTTTTCGGAAGTATCAATCTAAGAGCCATGGCACTGGTCGTCAAGAAGAAATCATGGCTTTTTTATGATTTTATGATTTTCTGCCAATTTCTGGTCCATTCGAACCTCATCGATTAGGCTTCAAAATCTCGATTTTAAGCGGATAGAATCGTTCAATCCTCATTAAATCAAATTCAATCCGCTTATTTGTTATAAACTTAGGCAGAACGGTCGAATTAGGCAAATTAGGAAGAACTAATAAATTGTCATCGATATTCGAATAATATAAAGCCAAAACCACTTCAGCCGATATTCGAACGACTAGGTTTTATTAATAATCCTTTTTCTGTTCTGCTTCCAACTTGTTCCAACCGTTCAAGATCCAAGCGAAAAGATCCAAGAGAAAAGATCTGAGAGACGAGATTCAAGAGGTTAGATCTTAACCCGGTTAATCTTTTACTGATTAGAGTCCCCCCCATAGAAACCTTGCTCTTATTGAGATACTCCTAGAGAAATAGAGGGGAAGCAAGTTTGTTAACTAAACGAATGCCATTTACTTTTTCTTACTTTTTCCAGGGTTTTTGATGGGGAATTCAACCAAGGTTTGCCGCATCGCTGAATCTGGTTTATTGGCGAAAACCCGCGTACCTACGTCGTTAACGATGTGAGTAATCTCACTCTCGGCTTTACCATCGAGCCAGATTGTCGTTAGATTGTGAAATCGGATTCCAGTAGACGAAGGGGCTTCGATAGCAGAATCGGCCTTTACTGGGCCATCGCGAAAAAAGCAATACACTCCTACACCCCAAGCCTCATGGCTAGTTACCTTATCAGCAACCTTGTAAGAAGCGAAGCCTCTCGTTTTTCCGCTCATCCAGGACTTTTGATCTGGAACATCGTAAGGCATTTCCGATTGATACATATAGACTCGCCCGTTATTGGCATTCCAGAGGGTTTGATATTCTTCGTGATGCTCGTTGAATAGACCATAAATAGTTACATTCTCGCCATTTACAACGAGACCGTTTTTCGTTGGGTTGATCGTCCAGCCAACTCCGGACCCGTGATCAGCTCGCCAAATCCAGATCTGATCACCGACTACATGATTACTATTAATCTGAATCCCCACATCGTTCTTCCCAGCTGCGGGACCACCTGTTCGCACGGTTAAGTCATAAAGAAAGGTGGGGTTTGCGCTGTGGTCTATCTTACTATTTTCCGGGCCAACTTCCAAAAGAATAGGCGATTTCTCAGGACCAGCATCTAAAATAAGGCCAGCGATTTTCACCCCACCAACATCCGCAACTTTGAGAATCGGTAGCCCATTTTTAGGGATCAAGGATGGTACACCCAGACCCAAAAGAAGAGTATCAGGCCGTGACACTCGAATCGTATCTTCCAGTAAATAGACTCCAGGAGTGAATAGAATGTGCTTGCCTTGTGCCAGCTCGTTATTGATCTTCTCCGCGGTTGATTCGTTTGGCTTAGCGATGTAGAATCGGCTGAGCGGCAACGATTCGCCGGGTGTCGAGCCTTTAAGCCAACTCACCCCCTTGGTATTCTTTTGGAGAGCAGGAACGAAAATATGGTATTCACCAGCACCATCGATATACAAATAAGGTTTTTCTCGAATGATGGGGGTCTTGTCCACAACCGTATAGGCGGGATTCGGGAAAGTCCCCGTCGGGGTGTTGTCGCAACCAACAAACACCATATTCCAGACCGCATTGCTCCACCCAGACCATCGGCTATTGCGAGATAGCCATTGTTGTTGCGAAGCAGGGACCACCTTACCATCTACAACCGAATCGGCTAAGAATCCGCCGCTCGCATAACCCACGTTCCCTTTCGGACCCCAGTCAAAAAGTTGGAGTTCCCCCTTAATGTGCAGTCGACGAAGCGGAGCCGCTTGAGAGATAGCAATTCGAGTGATCCCTTTGGTCGTCTTATAAGGCACATTCGACGATGGGGTAACAGCAAAGTTTTCCAGTGTTCGCCAAAAGTTATTAAGGGCATGGCCATCGGGATCCCATTTTGCATTCACATTCACCCCCCCATCGATATGAACATCATCCGGGTTCCGTCCTAACCCAGCTATGTGAGTATAGAAAGCAACATTGAACGTGACATTATACTTACCAGGCTTAAACAGGAGTGCATAGCGTTCGGAGCCAAAATGACTCTTTTCCATCTTCGCGAAAATATCATTTGCGGTCTTCTCGATCTCGACAGCAGACATTTTTGGCTCAAATACATAGACATTCGGGCCAAAAATCGTTTTATTAGCCTTGATCGATGGATCCTCTCCCCAAGCAATTTCAGGGAGGATTAGGCAAATAGTTGACAAGCTTATTAACCTTACGAGTAGCATTGAGCTATTCTTGTAAATCATTCTATCTCCTTTTGTGAGACCACGAGAAAACTAGGAACTATTCTCTATATAATATAGTTCGAATATCTTAGATCGTCTTTCTTTGTGGTCTGTAACCATTCGCACAAAACTATCAACGATTAACCACGATAATTGGGTAATATCCGATGAAATCTGCTCTAGCCCAGAAAACAGGATTGACATAACCAAGCTAAAAATCTGACTAAAAAGATATGACTTGATCCCCCAACCACTTCCTATAACGAAATAACTACTCTGACAAAACACATTCTTATCTTCTCAAACTAGCTCCATTTTCTGTATCGTCAAGTCAATTATCGAATGGCATTAACTGTTTTGTTGGCATTTCCGTTTAAGATCGGTGTTCACTTGCAAACCCAAGACAAAAACCGTTAGAGCGGACAATACTCTAAAAAGAAAGAGTAAAGGCAAACTGCTTATAGACAGATAAGTTCAATTATATCCATCGATGATTGTAAAAATCTTAATAAGAATCTTTCCCAAAGGGGAACGATTAAATTATTTTAGTTAGGAGTTAAATCTAGCGATAAGGAAGCTCAATAAAAAAGAGTTCTTTTTCATTTTCACCTCTTTATCTTAAATCGTTTGCCTTAAAAATAGAATTTGCGATGAACCTCTCGCATTTTTGGTTCGTCTTTAATAATAAGCAGATTTGCAGATGATCTGAGGAACATTGGCCTATGAGTAAGCTGGCACGTTTTACGCTCGCCAAATCACGAACTCAAATCGGTATGTCAATAATACTTCAAGTTGATCGCTCTTCGCAATCTGCCCTTATTTATACAAATGATTACTGATGGTAAAAAGATCCATGAACCCAAAAGAAAAAGCAATAACGATCAAAGAAACTCATCGAGGGTTGAAATATGTCGATGGGGTATTCGTGGAAATATTAGAAGCGGGGAGACATCCTCTGCCCAAGAAACGCTATTTTTCGCGCACTCCCGAAGTAGAAATTATCTTAGTCGATATGAGAAATCGAGATCTAACGATTAAAGGGCAAGAGATATTGACGGCAGATAAAGTAGCTATTCGGGTGAGCATTCTAGTTCAATTTGCGGTAATAGATCCAAAAGCAGCAATCCATAAAGTTGAAAATTACAGCGACCGGCTTTATAGTGATGTGCAGCTCGCGGCTCGTCGTTCGTTGGCCTCGATGACTCTAGAAGATATCCTGACCAATCGAACTCATCTGAGCGAAGATATTTTACGGGAAGTGAAAGAAATCGCCAATGGATATGGGATAGCAATCGCTCGAGCCGATGTGAAAGATCTTGTTTTCCCTGGGAATCTGCAAGAGATTATGAATAAGGTGCTTGCCGCTGAACGAACTAGCCAGGCTCAGCTCATCGATGCCCGAACACGTGCCGATGTATTGCGGATCGAATCTCAAACAAAAGCCGAATCAGCTCGAATCCAAGCCAATGCCGATGCCGAAGCTCAGCGAGTTCGTGCGGAAGCCGATTCCGAAGCAAATCGGTTAAGAGTTCAGTCCGAACGATTTGCCATCGAAGAACGTGCGAAGACCGCATCGATCTATACAGAGTATCCACCTCTTATGAGACTAGAAGAATTAATCGCCTTACGCGATCTCGCTAAAAATGCAAATGCTCGTATCTATCTGGATTTCAAAAAACCCGTTAAAGAAGATTCGGAGTGATTTGATTCGAGAAATTAGGAGAGCGGGCGTCTCGCCCGCTCTAGATGTTAGCAGCCAAGATGGCTATGGTGGACCTCATTGTCAATACCAATAAAACGCCGTCCGAGAACTCCTTTTTGAGCGTGCGTTTTTTTGCGATTGCCCAGTGAACGCTCGAAAGAATCACTCGCCTTATCTCTGCGAAAGTAAGGTGCGAAGAGGATGTAAACGCCTTGAATTTGGCGACTGTTCGTTGTTCGTTGATGAGGCGAGCGGGGGGTGTTAACCCCCTGATTCTGTGGAATCGCCGGTGTGCGGGGTTTTTGTAATTGCCGGGTAAACGCTAGCAAGAATTCGGGGTCCATTATACCCAATTGGCGTTGAAGGTGACCAGGAATCGGCCCTTGCTATCTTGAAAGATAGCGACTATGGCTCGGATTTGTTGCATGCGGATTGTTCCTCGCTGAGTTTGCCAGATGATGCCATCGGATTATGGTATTCTGCCCTAGAACATCGTCATCTTAATATGTCCTGAATCAGTTCCACCACTCTTCGGCTGACTTGGACATTGTTTTGCCAAGTCTGGTTTAGGGGATCCATACATGCCAATTTTTCATAAATAGCAAGGCTTTGTTCCATGAACACCAAAGCCGTATGCCAGTCTTCCTCCTCCATGCTAAGTTTGGCGAGTTTGGTAAGGCTGCCTGAGAGATCGCGTTGTTTCTGGGCACTGGTGGGATCGGCCTCGGCGAGTTGACGCCTAATCCGCAATCCTTTTTCGAAGTAGACCCGGGCCGCTTGCAGATCCCCCTCTGACTCGCTGACAGCCCCCAATCGATCGTACGAGACGGAGAGATCGCGTTGTTTGACAGCACTGGTGGGATCGGCCTCGGCGAGTTGACGACTAATCCGCAACCCATCTTCGAAGTAGACCCGGGCCGCTTGCAGATCCCCCTCCACCATGCTGACATCCCCCAACTTGCTGTACCAGATGGAGAGATCGCGTTGTTTGACAGCACTGGGAGGATCGGCCTCGGCGAGTTGACGACTAATCCGCAACCCATCTTCGAAGTAGACCCGGGCCGCTTGCAGATCCCCCTCCGCCTTGCTGACAGCCCCCAAACTGATGTACGAGATGGAGAGATCGCGTTGTTTGTCAGCACTGGTGGGATCGTCCTCGGCGAGTTGAAGCCGGATCCGCAACCCATCTTCGAAGTAGACCCGAGCGGCTTTCAGATCCCCCGACGACACGCTGATATTGCCCAATCGCTCGTGCCAGGTGGAGAGATCGCGTTGTTTCTGGGCACTGGTGGGATCGGCCTCGGCGAGTTGACAACTGATCCGCAACCCATCTTCGAAGAAATCCCGGGCAGCTTTCAGATCCCCCTCTGACACGTTGACATCCCCCAATCGATTGTACGAGATGGAGAGATCGCGTTGTTTGTCAGCACTGGTGGGATCGGCCTCGGCGAGTTGACGACGAATCCGCAACCCATCTTCGAAGTAGACCCGAGCGGCTTTCAGATCCCCCGCTAACACGCTGACATCA
>JAKBAI010000340.1 GCA_021809185.1 Planctomycetota bacterium | reverse complement strand
GACTTGATCTCGGCCCACGCCTCTAGCGCCGGAGCTGGGTTGATGGCCCCCTTTTCATGATTGACAAGCATCAAAGTGAGCAATCCGGTATCTGCTTTGATACTATTCATCATCTGGTGAACATCAACAATTCCATTATTTTGGACCTTGATCCAATCGACTTTATAATCCATTTTTTCGAGGGATCGAATAGGTTCAATAACACAAGGATGCTCAAACTCACTACTAACAATATGAGGGAATTCTACAGAGGAGAGACCAAAGACTGCCAGATTATTCGCTTCGGTTGCTCCACTTGTAAAAATAATTTCTGTTGGGCGAGCTTGAAGCAAAGTTGCGACCTGTTCTCTCGCCTCTTCCAAATATTTTCTAGCCTCTCTTCCCCAAGCATGGCTACTAGAAGGGTTAGCATTTGAAGAAAAAACGACTTTCTCCATCGACTGCCAAACCTCTTGAAGTAAAGGAGTTGTCGAAAGATAATCAAGAAAAATCGACCTTCGTTTTGTCATTATACCCAGATTCTGAATATCATTAAACTAAAAACAAATATTTATTTTATCTATCTAAGCAATTCTTTAAATGATATATTTGTGCAGTTTTTTTCGCTCATTCAATGTTTCCTCTTATTTTTCTGGTCATTACGATCCTAGAAAAACTATACTATTCCAAACAATCAAGTTTATTTTTTTATGCGTATTCATATAAATAGATAATAAATTCATTATAACTAGAGACACAGAAAGAACAAATAAGCATGCATCATACTAAAAACGACATCCCATTGGAAAAAAGATCGGCGGCAATTTCTTTATTAAATTCTTATCTCGCTTCATTCCTTGATTTGATTTTACAGTTTCGGCAAGCCCATTGGAACGTAAAAGGCCCTCAATTTATAAGTCTACATAAATTGTTTGAATCGATAGCCGACGAATTAGTTGAAGCGAGTGACACGATTGCGGAGAGGATTACAGCACTTGGAGGTACCGCAGAAGGAACGATTAGCGTTATTGCGGTTAAAACGATTCTGCCAAGTTATTCTTTAACGATTTACCAGGGAAAAGAGAGCTTGGAAGCTTTAAGCAATAGCTTATCGGTTCTAGGTAAATCGATCCGAAAAGGGATCGTTCAAACTGAAGATCTTGAAGATGCCGGCACAACGGACTTACTCACAGGACTATCACGAGACCTGGATAAAAAACTTTGGTTGATCGAAGCCCATTTGCAGTCAGATAAATAACTTATAATTTAGCAACAGCTCGATTTTTTTGGGATTTCCTAGGTTTTTTTATCTCAGATTTTAGATCCTCATTAAGTAGTTGATACTATTTCCCAAGTTGTCGAGTTCATCAGATCCTTGGGATTAAAACTTCTCCCCAAATTTATAGTTCCTCGATAGTAGTCTATATTTCTTTTAAAATAAATAAATTACTATACTTATCTGATTGTTTAATTTTTTGAATCGAAATTAAAGTGAATCCATGGTTCGATAAGCGATCCTCTGTAGGTGAAATGATGAATTCTAATCTAATTTCTTTAATTATTATTTTGTGTTCAACAGCAGACAATATTCGTTTTTCAATGGATACAAATGCAGGAATACAGAAGCCAACACCAATGCTAATTCCGCATGATGGATCGATCATGAAGGATCGCCTTATATGCTTATCGACTCTTTTTGAACAGATTAATAATGAAAAAAAAGAGTTATCTGTAGATGAAACAGATAAAATCGGTTCCCAAGTTCAAATCAGCGAAATGATTAACGAAGTTGAAATGACGAATGGATTATTAAAGTTAAAAATCGATAAAATTCACGGCACATTTACGCTTTCCAAATTATCGAAGAATCGTGAGAAATCAACCCTGATCATCCAAAAAGGTTATTGGTCTCAGGTCGGCCAAGTATTAACTGAACTTTCGAGTAATAAGGGAACTAACCGAGAGAAACTCAGAAACAATCTGCGGAGTAGCGTGGGTCGTTTTCCGCCTTTTCAAGAATTTAAGATTACGATCGATCCGAAACAGAATAATGGAAAACGCGGAGAGATCGCGTTTCTCTATGCTTATTCTGCAAAAAACAATACCGCAAAAATCGACACTCTTCCCTGCGATGTCGAGTTTCGTTTTACTTTGAATTCAGGCGATCCTGGAATATATACAACTGCTATCTGGACTCATTTACAAGGTTACCCTGGATTCGATATTGGCGAGGCAAGAATGGCCCTAAAATTGAATCCAGAAATATTTGATTATCTAGGAATCGATGAAAATAGAAATATGCAGATGCCAACGGGAAAAGATTGGGATTCTGGTGAAACAATGAATCTTAAAGAGATTCGAAAAATAACTACGGGGTTATTTTCGGGCAAAATGGAGCATAAATACGATTATTCGGCTATTCTCGCAGAGACCCCGGCTTTTGGTTGGGCTAGTACGAAAAAACAGATTGGGCTTTGGCTTATCAACCCCGCTTTTGAATATATTGCTGGTGGACCTACTAAAGTAGAATTAACTGGTCACCTCGATTGCAATCCAGGGGGGTTACCTACTCTACTAAACATGTGGCATGGCAGCCATTATGGAGGTAGTAAACTAAGAATATCGTCAAAAGAAAACTGGCAAAAAATCATCGGCCCTACTTACTTATATGTGAACGAGAATCAAGAGCCAAAAAGATTATGGCAGGATGCGCAGATTCAAGCAAAAAAACAACAATCGATCTGGCCTTTTGCGTGGTTTAAGCATAGCCAATATCCGACCCAAAGCGCTAGGGGGTCTCTCTCAGGGAGTGTTCGAATTCAAGATCGATACGAAAAGAATCTGAAAAAGCAGAAGGTCATCCATATTGGTCTCGTAGCTCCAATTCATAACTCAAACAATTTTGCTAATTCAAAAATCGAGGTTAATTCTAGTTCGATAGGATCCGTTGATTGGCAACGAGATAGTAAAAACTATCAATTCTGGACTCGAGCTAATGATGATGGTTCGTTTTGTATTCCGAATGTTATTGCTGGCGAATATACCCTAGTTATTTTTGCAGATGGGGTTCTAGGAGAATTTCAAAAACCGGGTATCAAGCTCAAAACCGGAGAGAAAGTTCAAATCGAAAAAATCATCTGGGAACCCAAACGATTTGGGAGAACTCTATGGGAGATCGGTATTCCCAACCGTAGCGCAGAGGAATTTCATCATGGGAAAGATTATTGGCAAACAGGATTATATCAAAAATATCCTAAAGAATTTCCCAATGACATACATTTCACGATTGGCAAAAGTAATTGGGAAAGAGATTGGAACTATTGCCAGCCTGCCAAAGCGATTGGTGGAAAATTCTCAGGTCCGGTTTGGACAATCGAGTTCAATGAGAACCAAAAACTGACTGGAACTGCCACTCTCCGACTAGGAATTGCTGGAAGTCGAACAAGGAAAGGACTCAGCATCTCTTTAAACGGTGATCAACTAGAGGATCCGATTTCCTTGCCGAATACTGGGGTAATGCACCGCGACGGGATTCGGGGGTACTGGGTAGAAAGAAGCATGACTTTTCCAGCATCTAAAATAAAAAAAGGGAAAAACCAAATTCAACTTAAGTTGTTAGCGGACAGTTGGGTTGAGGGGATCCTCTACGATTACATTCGTTTGGAATATAATGACCAAAACTATAAAGATTCAAAAGATTAATTAGTCATTTTGAATCACTCTGAAGACATAGAAAATAGTGATAGAAAATAGTGATAGAAAATAGTGATAGAAAATAATAATCGAGGGATCCAGACATGATAAAAAAAATAAACTCTCTCAATTCGCAATTGTTCATTGTCGATGTTCAGGAAAAATTACTTCCAAAAATAGATGGCAAGGAACAATTATTGCGCAATACCGTTTTTCTTATGGATTGCGCTTCTCTTTTAAAGATTCCTGTACTCGCCACGGAACAATATCCTCAAGGACTCGGAATGACTGTTCCGC
>JAKBAI010000339.1 GCA_021809185.1 Planctomycetota bacterium | reverse complement strand
GGGGCTTTGTTTTGGCTTTCGAAGTAGGTTCGAATCATCACTTCCCCAAGCAACCCTACAGAAACTAACTGCACTCCAATCAGAGAAAGGAGAACACTCAATAAGAGTAATGGATTTCCCGTCATATCCACACTCTGAAAAATTTTCATCGATAATGTCGCTAATAAGCTGAGAATACCCAGAGAAATAACAATCAACCCCGCGCCACCTAGAAAGTGCATCGGACGAGTTAAATATGCAGATAGAAATTTCACCGTGATTAGATCGAGAATCACTCTTCTTGTTCTTCCCAGCCCATATTTGGTTTTTCCGAGCTGACGCGGATGGTGGCGAACAGGAATTTGCGTCATTCTAGCTCCTTGTTGTTGAGCTAATACAGGGATGAAACGGTGCATCTCCCCATAGAGTTTTAGATTTTTTGCTATCTCTTTTCGCATAACTCGAATGGTACACCCAAAATCCCGAAAAGGGATATTAATCACTTTTCTGATTACCCAATTGGCAATTTTACTTGGGATTTTTCGAATCATCAATGAGTCGTTTCTGTTGGCTCTCAAGCCTAGAACCACATCGTACCCCTCCTCGATCTTCTGCATCATCAGAGGTAGGTCCGCGGCATCATTTTGCAAATCTCCGTCCATGGTTGCGATATAGTCGCCATCTGCGAAGTCGATCCCGGACTGCATCGCGGCGGCCTGACCAAAGTTTCGTCGTAATTGAATAGCCTGTATACGCGAATCTTGCCGTACCAGGGACTTTATGATTGACCATGATCGATCCTGCGAACCATCATCTACTAAAATCGCTTCCCATACTTTGATTTCACTTAGTTGTGTTACTAGATGATCATAGATGTTTGGCTAATTTTCTTCTTCATCTTTGATGGGAATTACTATGGAAAGCTTTGGCATCGAAAATCCTTTTCTCTATTTAAAAAATATTGCTCGATTATCCGTAATATTATTCGTTTATCCTAAAATGTTGAATTAACAATTCTCCACCTGATTGCACAAATGAAATTTGATTTGGGCCGATTAAATCCAGAGCCACCGAAAACTCTCCTACCTCTCGAAGTGGTGGAATGCCGAGCTGAAACACCATCGATTCTTGTGGTTGAATGCTCTTCTCCAATAAGCCTGCTCGATCGGTATAAAGCACATCTCCACGGGTATTTCGAACTATATAGCGCAGATGGATCCCAGCATATGTCCCCGAATGAAGATGCCAAACTTGTCTAGATAAATTGGTCACCTTTACTTGAAACGGGATGGTTTGCAATCGCTGAATTGTTTGAGGAAAGTCAATTATCTCTATTTTCCCATAATAAACTCCTGGTTTATATTCGTTCAACATCCAACGTCGGAATAGTTCTGGGGTATGGGAAGCATCTATTTCTTGAAGCCAGTTTTCATAAAAATCAAAAAATTCATCAACTCTTGCGGTCCCTAGAGCGCGAAAATGACCATAACGAATGGAGCAATGCCATCTTGCTTCTTCAATCTTTGAGTTCGGTTGCAATAAACAAACTATTCCTGAGACCAAACCGGTTCTATCCGATCCCCGGCGACAATGAATCAGAATTGGATACATCGTGTGATCCAAGACTTCGACTAATCGTCTTATTTCGCTTGGCGCGGGAAATCGACTTGCCGATAATGTAATATCTTCTTGGCTGATATTGGTTTGTAGAGTCGATTTAGCTTCGCCCATGTACCAATCTTGCGGATAAGAGCACCCTCTTAGATTGATCACGGTCTTAATATTTTTTTCTTGGATTACCTTTTCTAATTCCCCTTGGCTGAGTTGTGCTGAACGATAAACTTCGTTTACGATTACCCAATGCTTATTGGTTCCGATAAAAATATCGAAAATTTGAAAACCGAGAAAAAAAACGATCCCAAAAATGAAGCATTTTCGTATACACTTCTTGTTTAGGCATTTTCGATGGATATATTCAGCTATTTGTGTGAAATTGTGTTTCATCTGAAGTATATAAACTCTGCTTAGATTCAGACATCGGTTATGGAACTCTCGTGTCAATTGAAATTACCCATCTCATCTCTTCGATTGCTAATACTATTTTTGCTTATTCGGTTCACTGAGCCACTTTTGGCTAGTATTTTTTTCTCTTTTGGTTGCAGGACAATCGCAGCTCACTTGGAAATCCTTGTCCTTTCTGTTTGACAGGATCAATTCCAGGTTGATTTAAACTTGTTATCCATTCACTATTTCATCCATTTGTAAAAGATAACTTTGCTTAATGTGCCATATTCTGGATTTTTTTCCAGAGGAATTTTCCAGGGTTGAGGAAAGAAAATGTAAAACTAGGTAAAATAGTCAAGAAAATGATCAAAAACAATCTGCTTTTTATTCGATAGATTCTCTGATATCGATCGATTTTTGATGAGATAATTCAAACAAGTTAAAATAAACCTTGAATTGGTTTACCGGTAGAAATGGGATAAGGTCGCGAAAAAGGATCTTCAAAATGTCCGCTCGGGTCGATCCCAAGTGAATTGAAGATAGTAGCAATCACATCTGCAGGGGTTGTTGGTTTATCTTGAGGATATGCACCTCGCTGATCCGAAGCACCATAAACGGTCCCTCCTTGAACTCCTGCCCCCGCTGCAACGATCGAATAACAAGCAGCCCAATGCTTTCTCCCTGGAGATGATCCAGCAAAAGTTTTTTCCAGTGCAACTAGAGGTGCTCGACCAAATTCTCCCATACACATCAATAAAGTGGAATCGAGTAATCCTCTTTGAGATAAATCCGATACTAATGTTGAGAATGATCGATCAAAATGGGGCAAGAGATGATTTTTCATCATCTCAAAAATATCGTTATGAGTATCCCAACCAAAATCATCAACTTCTTTTGAACGATCTTGACCACGGATGCCATGATTTAAAAAAACAATGACTAAAGGAATACCAATTTCTATCAATCGCCTTGCGAGTAGACAAGCTTGACCAGAGCGATCACGACCATACCGATCTTTTAATTTTTCGGATTCTTCTGATAAATCAAATGCTTTTAGATACCGTTTATTTCCAAGCAAATGAAATGCCTGTTTGGTCGTTTCAGAGTAATCATTAAACTCTTTACTCTGATTATATTTTTGCTGAAAATGCTCGAGCTGATCCATCAATTTTTTTCTAGAATCGAGACGCACCGCAGGCATTTGCTGATCATCTAAAAGATGATTGGGTAATTGATCGGATTCACGGACATCTCCTAAGATCATCGGTTCATAGGCTCTCCCTAAAAAACCTCCGTTTTGTCCAGCAGAAGGTAGAATTGGAGCTATTAATGGACCGTTGAGATGAACTGCGACATGAGAACCAATCGGGGGAACTCGAAGTTTTCTTAATACCGCTGACATGGATGGATGATCATTAGGTGAAATGGGGGGATTCGAAGATTTCCTTGAATGGAATTGCCCAGTAAGTGCTAAATAACTTGCGGAACCATGATCCAGATCATCATGAGTCATGCTGCGAATCAGACATAATTTAGACATCCATTTTGCTGTTAAAGGTAAATACTCCCCAATTCGAATTCCTGGAACAGAGGTGGCTATCGAGGAGAATTCCCCGCGAATTTCAGCAGGAGCAGTTGGTTTTGGATCCCAAGATTCATACTGGCTCATCCCCCCACCCGTATAAACAATCAAAACCGATTTTGCTTTGTTGAAACCGGGAGCATTCCGAGTGATCTGTTTAACGGAGTTTACTTGATTCGCAGATCCGATAGAAGAATTGAATCTCAGGCAATTCAATCCGAGAGGAACCCCCGTAAATAACCACTTTCTCCGATCTAAAACAAAGTTCATTTTCTGCTTCTCACTCTGATCTTATTCTGATCTCATTCTAAAGCTTATCTGGCTCAACCTCGAATCATTCATTCAACAATACGAATTAATCTTTCAAAGCTCATTTAAATAAAATATACACTACATTTCGAAAGTTTAT
>JAKBAI010000338.1 GCA_021809185.1 Planctomycetota bacterium | reverse complement strand
CTCCGCTGATAGTTCTTGAGCAGCTTCATGATCGACAGGTAATATATTCTCTGAAGATGCTGCATGCTCTTGATTTGAACCTTCTTCTTCATTCAAATCGTCTAGTAATTCATTTTGGGAAGGTTCCGCAGAAAGATCATTTTCTGGAGCCGGATTTTCTGGAGCTGAATGGGAAGGAATATCCCCTTTCTCTACGCCACTTTCCGCTAATTGATCAATATAATCAAGTGCTTCCTTAGCTTCTTCAAAGGTCATATCTCCGCCAGCAGCAAGGATAATATCGAGGAAATCGCTAGGATTCAAACATTCAAAATCACTATAGGAAAGAAATCCATCCAGAATAAAAGTTTCTGTGATGTTTGGATTGAACCAAGGGATTTGATTAAACCAATATTCTGCCTTATGAAGAGATTCATCTAGTTCATCGTGGGTCATAATTTCAATGTCCCAACTAACTAACTTACTCGCCAAACGAACATTTTGACCTCTTCGACCGATGGCCAGCGATAAATTATCCTCGCTAACAAGAACAATCGCTCGCATCAATCGACGATAAAGCATTATCTCTGAAATTTCAGCGGGTTGGAGAGCATTTTCAATTAATATTTGAGGAGAGTCGTTCCAGCGGACAATGTCAATTTTTTCATCATGAAGCTCGTTGATAATCGATTTAATACGACTACCTCGAATTCCCACACAGGCACCAACACAATCGACTTTAGAATCGATACTGGCAACACCGACTTTGCTCCGGTACCCAGGCTCTCGAGCAACTTTTTTCACCTCGATCGATCGTTCAATAATCTCTGGAATTTCCTGTTCAAACAAAGATTTCACAAAATCAGGATGGTGACGAGAAAGAACAATTTTGACTCGATTTCCGTTTCGTTGAACATCTAATATGACCGATTTCACTCGATCATTGACCATGAAAGACTCACCAGGTATTTGCTCGCTTCGCGGCAGAATCGCTTCAACCCCCGAACCAACTGTCTTATTATTATCTTTGTTGATGGCTACAATTAGACTGCCATCATGAACTCTTTGAACTACACCAGAAACCAATCTTCCTTTACGATTAATGAATTCATCATAGACCTCTTCACTTTCCGCATCTCTAATCTTGGTTATCATTAATTGCTTTGCAGCTTGTGCAGCAATTCGCCCCATGGAAACAGGATCGATCGTCTCGAACCCGCGCTGAGCTATAATCTCTCCAGTTACTCGATCCAAGTGAACAAACACTTCCTCTTCTTTGGCAGAAGAACGCTGAGCTGCCAGTCGAACCGATTCTTCAATCCCATTAAAAATAATCGGTTTTGGAATGTTTCTTTCACGATGTAAATCGTCAATGAGTTTTAGTAGATTTAAAGCTTGTTTATTCTTTTCATCTTGATTAGAAAGGATCTTGCTAACTTTAAGATCTTTTTTTCTCATGGATTCGCTTTTAATAGCCATAATCATCTATCTCAGGGAAGAGGAAAAAGCCCTATTGGTTATTCAACTTGGGTATTCAACATTTTAATTTAATAAGCTTGGATTGATCGAACCGATGAATTTTGAACGATAAAACAACCATTGATCAACTTTAGAATACAATCCAATGATCCATAAATCTTATCTAATATGCGACTCAAAATTATAGCTGAAGCTAGATAGCCTCTTCATGGATTATTTTCCATGAATTCCGCCGCATGTTTAGAAAAGGCGACAACATTTCTATCGCAACTGGATTTCATTCATATTTTATTTGTATCTCATTCGTATCTAATTAAGGAAATAATCTTGTTGTAGGTCACTTTAGTTTTTAAGTCATATAATTCATTCAATCTAAAAGAAACTTAAAAGATTAGAAAAAAATCGGTAAATAGGCTAAACCGATAGCCATCTTAAAAATCTTTTACATTTCATTTTTCCAGTATTACAATCAAAATCTTGTTCAATTAAAACTAACTAAAATCGTAGACGTTTCTTGTTGGAAAACTCAAAATTAATGCTATTTCATTAATTCACTACCAATATCAATTAACCAACTCAAATTTATGATCCAACAATAATCACTTTAAAACAATAAAACTTCAACCCTCATTCTTAGGATTAATTACACTGGTTAAAGTGTAGTAGTAGAATGAAGTTTGAAGCCGAATTCAATTGCTAAACTGAGGGTAAATCAGCTCGCATTGAAATCCAATTCCAGTAGTTAGTAGGGTTATTCTTTTATTCTATCTGAAAAATGGAATAGTGGAAGGGGAAAATTTAATTTCTACCAAAATATCTTAAACAAACTTAAAAAAAATCTCTTTATTGTAATGATAAAATGAATTTCACAGCTCAATAACTCCAATAATCTTAATTATCAAGAAAGAATTTCTTAAGATTACCCTTAATAAGAGTAAAAACTCGGTCTCCAAAACGTTTAGTTTCCGTCTCATCATGAGTCACGAATAGGATAATTGGTTGTAATTGACGAACAAATTCCTCCACAACCGTCCATAATTCTTCTTTAAGCCCCTTATCTAACTGTGAAAAAGGTTCATCCAAAAGCCAAATATTAGGTTGTCTTATCAATAATCTCCCCAAAGAAACTCGATATTGTTCACCTCCGGAGATTCTTTGCGGAAACTGCTCTAATAAATGATCAATTTTCAGCTGAGAAGCAACATTTTTGATTCGAATTTGAAGATTTGCTGAAGACAACCGCAAGTTGTTCGGGAGATGTTTTTGATGGAGCTGAAAACCAACACGTAGATTGTCTAGGACATTTAAATGCGGATAGAGGACCGGTCGCTGCATACTCATGCCAACATTTCTACGAAATGGAGGTTCCAAATGGAGTGGTTGCTTGTCTAACCATATTTCCCCGTTGTCGATAGGAGATAGACCTGCAATTGATCGCAATAGAGTCGTTTTTCCTGAACCACTTTCCCCCAAAAGCATACAGGATTCACCAGTTTTAATCGTAAGATTTATATTATGGAGGGGAGTCAAACGAGGCCCAAAACTTTTTCGAAGACCAACTATTCGTAGTTGCATAATTTTATTTGGAAGAATACCACAAACTTCTTCTTGTTTCTCCGTACTTCGAACTTAGATTGAATTTCAAGTATAATATCAGATCTGAAATGTTTAAGGAGACTAAATCTTTCCTTTTATTTATAGTACGAATTCAATTTCTCTTCGAGGATAGGGATTGTTATCCTCTCTTTTGTTACCCTTTCCACCTCTCGAAAAGTAAAAAATGAGATTGCACCCAATATAACATAACAAATTGCCGAGCCTAAAAATGAAGGAGACCAAAATTTAAGTGCGCTCCCAGCAGATGATTTCAGATGGATTCGAACTCCTTGAAAATCGACGCTGTATATTTCATCTAAAATCAGATGAGACAGAAAGCCAAGCATAACTCCGCAACCCATAAACAATCGCACATGTAGGTTCGCGTGATGATAAATGAGAAAAATAGCCATTCCCGCTATCAGCATTGCTGGCACCGAATGATACATCCCTCGATGAACCGAAATCCGCTTGAAGATCCTTGATAATCCATGTCGGATAAAAAGATAGATTGCAGCCATGATTAAGATTATTTGTTCTTGCGAATAATTTAACTCTTGTAACCGCGGCATTAAAAGAACAGGTACTAGAATACCCGCTAGATTAAACATCTCTCTCACGGGAATGCCTCCATCATGATCGAGATCCGGTAAAACACCCCCTATACCAGTAAGAATTCCCCCCATCGCTGCCACTGCAGGATCGATATGAAACTGATTGACGGCAACCCCTCCATAAATAAACCCAAGACCACTTGCAACACCAAGATGGGTTCGAAAATTTGCCATATGATTTCTCGTTTCTCGTTTAGAGATTTTTCTTCTATATCTATAGGCTCTAACTATAGGCTCGAATTCTAGCAGCTCGATTTCAGCTACGGACATTTACAACTCATTTTATAAGTGTAAAATACTTTAAGTATGGTATAAAT